>SOIA01000297.1 GCA_004378665.1 Candidatus Aminicenantota bacterium | reverse complement strand
AGACGTGAACATCGGTGCGTGCTCGGGCGGAGAGGCCTGGTTTGAAGATCCACAGGGCCAGGAGCTTGTCTCTTATAATCCGGCCACAGGGGAGCCGATCGCCAAAGTCATACAAGCCACAGACAAGACATACGATCAGGTCATCGCGCATGCTGTTCAGGGATTTAATACGTGGCGCATGACGCCGGCTCCAAAGCGCGGCCTTGTTGTCAGAGATTTGGGCGAGGCCCTCAGAGAATTGAAAGAACCGCTGGGTGAGCTGGTGACTCTGGAGATGGGCAAGATCAAAGCCGAAGGTGTGGGAGAGGTTCAAGAGATGATCGACATTTGTGACTTTGCCGTGGGCCTTTCCCGTCAGCTCTACGGTTTATCCATGCACTCCGAGCGGCCGGCACACAGGATGTTCGAACAGTGGCATCCCTTGGGAGCTATCGGGGTCATCTCGGCTTTCAACTTTCCCGTGGCTGTCTGGTCCTGGAATGCGGCCATCGCCGCAGTCTGCGGAGATCCGACTGTCTGGAAGCCTTCATCGGACACTCCTTTGACTGCCGTGGCTGTCCAGCACATCTGCAACAGAGTCATGGCGGACCACGGGCTTCAAGGGATTTTTAACATTGCCATCGGCCGCGGCGCTGTTGTCGGGGAGAGAATGATCAATGACGAGCGGCTTCCTCTGATTTCCTTCACAGGATCGACACAAATGGGTCGGAGGGTCTCGGAGGCGGTTGCCAAGCGGTTCGGGAGGACGATTCTCGAGCTTGGTGGGAACAATGCCATCATCGTTGTTGAGGATGCGGATTTGGATATGACCGTTCGGGCGATTCTCTTCGGAGCGGTCGGGACCGCTGGTCAGCGCTGCACGACCACTCGTCGGATCATCGTGCACAAATCGATCGCTTCTGAACTGACCAAGAGGATCGTTCAGGGGTACAAGCAGGTGAATATCGGAAACCCGATGGATGAAGGAATTCTGATGGGCCCGCTGGTGACAAAAGCGGCGGTGGAGGACATGATGGCCGCTCTGGAGAAGGCCAAGGAGCAGGAAGGAGAAATCCTTCACGGTGGTCACCGCCTTGAGAAATTGGGCGAGCAGTTTGTCGAGCCAACCATCGTGAAAATGCCGGCTCAGACTGAGATCGTGCATAACGAGACTTTTGCCCCGATCCTGTATCTCATGGAATACGGGGACATCGAGGAGGCGATCCGGCTCCATAACGAAGTTCCCCAGGGCCTTTCCAGCGCCATTTTCACCACGAATCTGTTGACTGCGGAAAAGTTCCTCTCGCATGAGGGTTCGGACTGTGGTATTGCCAATGTCAATATCGGAACATCCGGGGCGGAGATCGGAGGAGCCTTCGGCGGCGAAAAGGAGACCGGAGGAGGCAGGGAGTCTGGCTCGGATGCCTGGAAAGGATACATGCGCCGTCAGACCAACACCGTCAACTGGTCGAAAGAACTTCCTCTGGCCCAGGGCATCAAATTCGGGGATTGATGGACATCGAGGTTTCGCTGGAGACTCCTGTGGAAGACCTTGTCGAGAAATACCCTGAAGCTGTGGGTTTTCTTTCGCGCCATGGAGTCAGATGCATCAGATGCGGAGAGCCCTTGTGGTGCACACTGGGAGAGCTGTTGCGAGAAGACGACATCGAGAATCCTCAGCGTCTCCTTGATGAACTCATCGAGTATTTAAGAGAGAAATAAGAGCGGGACGGAGCCTCGAGATAATTGAGACCTGACCCCAAGTTTTCTTCGATTGACTTATCCCTTTATGTGGGTTATTTTTTAGACTTCCCGAATTCGCTCCATCTCGAGATACGGGTTTCTGATCATGTCGGACAAGGAACAGATTATCTTCAATCACATCGCCGTTGAGGGCGTCTTTCGATCCGGAAAACACAAACTGGCGGATATCCTCGCCCAGAAGATCGGTGGAAAGGTTGTCTTAGACAGGGTGGATAATCCGTATCTCAGAGATTTTTACAATGAAAAAGAGGGCGCGGCTTTTCTCACCCAGCTTGTTTTTCTGGTGAGTCGGTACCACCAGCAGATGAATCTCATGCAGCGGGATTTGTTCGAGGAAAGGATCATCTGCGATTACCTGTTCGAAAAGGACAAAATATACGCCTATCAAACTCTCGCGGATGATGAGCTTATCGTGTATGAGAGGATCTACAGCATTTTTGAAGAAAGAGTGGCTAAACCTGATTTGGTCATCTACCTCCAGATTTCTCTGCCAACCCTGATGAAAAGGATTGCGAAGGACGGAAGCCCTCTCGAGAAAAACATCTCAGATAAGTATTTGGAGGACATTCTCGAAGCGTATGACTATTTTTTCTTCAACTACCAGGCCACGCCTCTGCTGGTGGTCAAAGCCGACAACTTGGATTTTAACAGGGATGAAGATATAATGGATTTAGCGGACAGGATCAAGCAGATGAAGAAGAGTCCACTGTATTACGTGCCTCTGGGCAAAGAGAACAAAGATTCGAAGAAATTGAGATAGATCAAAGATGTTTCTTTGAAGCCAGCCGTTGTGAGAGATTAATAAGACTTTACCTCAATCTCGGTATCAGAGATGGGATGGGGAGAAAGGATTGAACATGCCTGACGAAAAGTCCCAAAGAGTGACCATTCCTTTCCTTCAGGCCAAGAAAGAGAGGAATGAAAAAATTGTCGCCCTCACAGCCTATGATTTTCCGGTGGCAAAGATCATGGATGCCAGCGGGATCGACTTGATCCTGGTGGGGGATTCGCTGGGGATGGTGGTTTTGGGGTATGAAAACACCATCCCGGTAAGCATGGAGGAGATGATCCACCACACCAAGCCTGTGGCGCGCGCGGCAAAGAACGCACTGGTCGTCGGGGACATGCCCTATTTTTCCTTCCACCTCTCCGAGGAAGAATCGGTTTACAACGCGTCTCTCTTCCTGAAAGAAGCCGGGGCTCATGCTGTAAAAATCGAGGGGGCCTCCAGGAGAAGACTCAAACTGATCGAAGCTCTGATCGAAGCCGAGATTCCGGTCATGGGGCACGTCGGACTGACGCCTCAGTCCATCCATCATTTCGGCCAGTTCAAGGTCAAAGGGAAGGATGTTGATGAGGCTGAAAAGATTATCCAGGATGCCCTGAACCTTGAAAAAGCCGGTGTCTTTTCAGTGGTTCTGGAGTGCATTCCCAAGGAACTGGCCAAGCTGATCACCGAACGTTTGAGAGTTCCCACGATCGGGATTGGGGCGGGGCCGTATTGTGACGGCCAGATCCTTGTTTTTCACGATTTAGTGGGCTTTTCAAACGGATACCTGCCCAAATTCGTGAAAAAATATGTCGATATCCATGAACTTCTCCACCGGGCTATCCAGGAGTACAGGGATGATGTCAGAGAAGGGAAGTTTCCGGCGGACAACCACTCGTATCATCTCAAGCCGGAGCTGCTTCGAAAGTTGATCGAAAGGGATGCCGGATCCTCCGGAAAGAAAAAAGGGAAGTGAAAATCAGGAGGAATGAGGATCAGACAAGACGCAGCATTTTAAAAGACCCATCTTGCTATGAAAACAATCACGAGAACAGAAGAGATGCATGAGGCCGTTTTGGAGGAGAAGTCCCACGGCAGGAGCGTCGGATTCGTCCCCACCATGGGATTTCTCCACGAAGGACACCTCAGCCTGGTGAGAGAATCTGTGCGGCGGGCAGATGTGACTGTCGTCAGCATTTATGTCAACCCGACTCAGTTCGGACCCAAAGAAGATTTTAAGCAGTATCCCAGAGATATCCACCGGGATACAGAGCTTTTAAAGGCTGAAGGAGTGGATTATCTTTTCCTCCCTGATAATAAGGAGATCTATCCCGAGGGATACAAGACTTATGTCGAAGTTCATGACCTGCAGGACAAACTCTGCGGCCGTTCGCGTCCCGGCCATTTCCGGGGAGTCTGCACGGTCGCGTTGAAGCTTTTTAACACAGTGAATCCGGATATGGCATTCTTCGGCCAGAAAGATGCCCAGCAGACGATCATCCTCAAAAGGATGGTTCAAGACCTCAATCTTGGAGTGAAGATCGAAGTCGTGCCCATAGTGAGGGAGGAGGATGGTCTGGCTCTCAGCTCCCGTAACACATACTTGAATCAGAAGGAAAGAAGCACAGCGCTTGTTTTGTCTGCGAGTCTGGAAGAGGCGCGTATGATGGTTAAGAACGGGGAACGGGATTCGGGACAGATCGTCGACCGGATGAAAGAGATGATCGGTCGGGAACCGCTTGCTAAAATAGACTACGTGGAGATAGTGGACATGGAGAATCTTGATCCAGTGCAGAAGATAGAGAATGAGGCTATGGCTGCGCTGGCTGTGTTCGTCGGAGAGGTCAGGCTTATCGACAACACGATTCTCCAGGTGAAGGAGTGAATCACGATGAAAAGAACAATGCTCAAAGCGAAGATCCAGAAACTCACAGTCACGGAGGCCAACCTGGAATACGAAGGAAGTCTCACGCTGGATTCAGGTTTGATGGAGACTGCGGACATGAAGCCTTTCGAGCAGGTGCATGTCTATAATATTTCTAACGGGGAAAGGTTTTCCACGTATCTGATCAAAGGGCCGAAGGATTCTGGAGCGGTCGGCGTCAACGGAGCCGCCGTTCACAAGGCAAAAGAAGGAGACAGGTTGATCGTCGCGTCCTATGTTGTGCTGGAGGAAGAAGAGATAGATTTCTTCATGCCGAAAATTTTGATCGTCGGAGAGGATAATAAAGTCAAAGAAATAAAATAGGTCAAAAAAAAGG
>SOIA01000238.1 GCA_004378665.1 Candidatus Aminicenantota bacterium | reverse complement strand
TTCATTGTATAATCCTCGTTATATGGTTCCCGTATTGTATATATTCAAGGACATATTCCTGATATTGGCTGTGGATTCCAGCAGGAATCTCCGGTGTTTATCCACCTGAGTTCCGGCCGGGGAATCGGCAATAGCCGGTTTTGAATAGATATACGTCGCCTGGGCCGGAGGCGTGCCGGAGACACTCACATAAGGATTCTCTGTCTTTCCGAGGAGTAGGATCCTGACAAAGCGTATTCCTGCGAGAGCCACTGGGTCTGTCCAGTCATACACGTCTCCCCAGTTGATGAAATCGAGAACGCTGATCGTGGTATCGCCGTTGTTGTCATCAAGAAGATGGTCGCCATCCATGTCCCCGAGGTACTGGAACTGTATATCCTCGATGTTTAAGGCAAGGGCAAGATGATCATAGGCGCTTGTCAAAGGATTCCACTGGGAGACATACATGACTCCAGGAAGACCCAGATAACCGTTCGTGCCTGCGCTTAAACCGGGATAATTGCCGTCGAGATCCAGCCAGTATGTTTTGAATTCCACAAAATGAACCGTGCCGGCTGCGTAGTCCCCTCCAGCCCCTCCAGGTGCCAATCCGTTCGGCAGAGTCACGTTGATCGTATTGAACGTAATCTGGCCGGAGCCAAAGTCCACGTTCGTGATCTGAGCCAATTCACCGTTTATGGTGTTGAGTTCAGGATTGGGAAGGATGAGGATGGCCCGGTTCACGTATCCCAACGGGTCCGTGGGATAGGTGTTTGCGGTGTAAGGGTAAAACAGAAGCTCGGCCGAATCTACCGTGACATTCCCTGTTCCGGGAGTATAAGACTGGATGTTAAGCCTCAACGGATCAGAGTTTCCGATCAGAGTGAGCCGGTCTGTCTGATACGCATAACTGCTCTGATTTGTGTCGTTGTTCACGCCCTGAAGGAAGTACGCAGCAAATTTCTGGCTGATACCCGCACCGATGGATTTGACATCCCTGCAGATAAAAAACATCCCCGAACGGACATCATGCTGAAGAGCTGTAAACTGCTGCTGGTCCACCGAGAGTTTGTTGCTGCTCACATATAGGGACAGAGTGGCCAGCACGACCAAAAGCATGATCGTGGAGCCGATCAAAACCTCTATTAACGTGTACCCTTTCGGCGCGTGTTCTGGTGAAAGAACACCGCGGCCAGTTGAAGCCCTGTCTTTCATGAAGTTCTTTTCTTTTTTTTCCATGACGCCTCACCTGCTGATGACCGTACTCATGTCGGCCCGGACCTTATGCTGGGAAGGATAATTGATCAGCGTATCAACATCCACTCCGAGCTGCGACACGGGAAAAACCTGCACCCGGACCTCCCAGACAAATCCTGAGGCCTGAACCCGGGTGACTCTTCTGAAATCTATGTTCCCGTCGTTATTGACATCTATCTGCTCATCGACCGGACTCATGGCCAGAGTGTTCAGGTCTGTCGCGGTGAAATTCCTGAGAAAGTCGATCTGCTGCTGGGCCAGAAAAGTCGAATTGGTCATCCGGTCAGAACGCTGGTTATTCATCACACTGTAGGTGAAGAGCTGCGCCAGCGCCAAGAGGGCAACGCCCACAAGAGCGATCGCAATCGTTGTTTCAATCAATGAAAAGCCTTCGCTTCCATTTTTTCCGGCTTTTCGTTGTCGTTTTTTCAAAATTTTAATCACGGCCATCATCATTCTCCACCAGTCGTTTTGTCGTACTTGAAAGAGCCGCCGATGTACACGCTGACGATTCTTTCATCAGGCTGGCTTTGATCGTCCAATTTGGGGCTCTGAATGGTGACGCTGTTCTGGGAAGAGTCGTAATTGGAGACAAAGCCCAGCGGAGAAAACTGAACCATCTGACTGGGAAAATTCACGGTCACGTTGAATTTGGGCGGGATAAGATTGTAGTTGAATCCTGGCATGGACACCCAGTCTCCCGGATTATCTTCCCTTTCGATAAAGTAGAACCAGATGTCATCTCTGTATTCAAACCTGATTCTGTGATTGATCCTGGTTTTGACGGCTTGAAATTTGGCTCTCTGCATGGTGCTCATCATCTCTCTGGTCGTGTTCTCCAAAGTTCTGGCCTCCAGGCTGTTCATAATGTTCGGAATGAGTACGAAGGACAACATACCGATAATGGCCACAACCACCAGGAGTTCAAACAACGTGAACCCCTCCGGTCTGGGTGCGGAACGCGCCCTGCGAATTTTTTCCTTTGAAGGCGGTATCCTTGATCTTCCGTTCATCTTAACCCTCACTAATCAATAATCGGGGACCCGTGATAAAGACTTGTCTCTTCGGCTCTTCAAGGGTCTGTCTTCGTATCTCTCCGCTCGGCTTCTTCTCTATCCCCATATTTTTCTTGATTTTATCCATTTTCTCGAACATTTGCAAGACATCCTTATCGCATCAGAACTCGAGGGCCGCTCACTCTCTAACCACACAGTCCTTCTTTTAGTACTAACATTAATATAGTCTATTTCCGTTTTTCGTCAATACTCCTTCAAGATGAAATCAAAGGTGATATTTTTTTCTGGGAGTGTAACCCCCAAAGCGACTGCCTTTCACCCCAAAAGAGTAGCGCTTGACAGGAGCAAAAAATATCGATCAAACCCAATTTTCCAGGCAAGGAGACAAAAGCGTCCCTCCGCATGCTTCAACGGTCTCCTCATCCACTGTGCGGATCATAAATAAGGGGGGATTAGTCCTGACGACGGGTAAGGCATTGAACCAAAGTCCAGGGAAACAGAAAATAAGGGACAGGCCTTGATTTTATCGATAATCAGATTATGCCTTGGTGGAATAAATCGATGTAGAATCTTGTCAGAGTCGATGCCGAATAATCTTAATCCAGCCTGGAATCCTGAAAGTCAGATAAAGCCTGATCCCAACCGATCATTGCTTCTTTATCTGGAAAATATCGGTGGTGTCTGTGTCAATCTTGTATTTTTCCGAGACAGGCAGTCCCAGGATCCAGACGATTTCTCCCCGGGACAGGAAAACAGGGTGACTTCCCCTCTGGGAGAGCGGAATCCCTTTGGCCCGGAAGATTTCCTTGGTTTTTTTCCGGCCGGGAGCTCCTAACGGACGGTAGCGGTCGCCTTCCCGGCGGTCTCTCACTATCAGAGGAAACTTCAGCTTGCCAAGGTCGAGGAAAGCCTGAGTTTGGTCATCGAAGCGGAGACGGGAAAGTTCCGCTTTCTTCATCCTCTTCCCGCTAAATCTTAATCCTGACTCTCTGATCTCAAGGACTCCTCCCCCGTCCCACTGGTACTCATACTGAGCCGTAGCTTCCTTGTCCTTCAAAAAGACCTGATTCCCTTCTCTGCGCAGGACCAGGTCTTCTTTTAATGAGTATTCCTTCCCATCGGCGAGAGTGAATACGGATTCCACATCGTCAAAAGAGATTCTTCTCAAGCTTCCGCGAAGCTCGACGATAAAATTCCGGACAACGCGTCTCGCCAGGGCACGAGGGACCGAGGAGAGAGAGTCGAGTTCTAAAGATGCGCTGCGGCCCTTTTTTTTTATCGATTCTTGCGTTTTTTTCCGGGCGATCTCCTCGAGGAGGGCGTCCTCTTCCCGAATGATGGCAGCGATCCTCCCCAGATGCGGAACGATGCCCGGCTCAAAATTTTTTTGGATATAGGGAAGGAGTTCTGAACGAATCCTGTTGCGGAGGAAGCGCCGGTCAAGGTTGCTCTCATCCACTCTGAATGCGATCTTTTTTTCCTTCAGGTAAGCATCGATTTCTTCCCGCTCAATCTCCAGGAGCGGCCGGACGATTACTCCATCCACCATGGGAAAAATACCGGCCAATCCGCGGAGCCCGCTCCCTCTCATCAGCCGCATCAGAAAAGTCTCCGCCTGGTCGGTTAGGGTGTGGCCCGTGGCGACCTTGGCCCCGCCGATCTCCTCCGCTTTCCTTTTCAAGTACTCATACCTGAATTGTCTTCCGGCCTCTTCGATGTTCAGCTTCATGGCTTCCGCTTCAGCCCGAACATCTCCACGTCCCACATACAGAGGAAGGGAGTGTTCCCGGGCCGCATCCCTGACAAACTGTTCATCCTCCTCCGCACTCTGGCGGAGCATATGGTTGAAGTGGCCGAGGAAGATCTCAATAGACCATTCTTCCCGGAGCTCCAGGAGCAGATGGAGGAGAGCTGTGGAATCGACGCCGCCGGAATAAGCGACCAGAATCTTTTCCTTTTTGTCGAAGAGCCCGTGATCCAGGATGATCTTCTTGACTTTCTTCAAAAGCATCGGTGTTGCCCTCAACTCCAAATCCCACACAACAAACAGGACTTCGCTGATTCCCTTTCACATGGAAAGAAATATCCGCTCACCCGTCCAGCAGGAAGATGGGAAATGGCGGTGGAGGGATTCGAACCCCCGACACTACGGATATGAGCCGTATGCTCTAACCACCTGAGCTACACCGCCGAAGGGTAAAATTTTAGCCGAATCCCCGGTTGAAGTCAACGGAGGTTACGTTATGATTCGGGGGATTTGAGGATTGATCCGCGACACGATCTCATAGTTTATGCTTCCCACCAAAGACGCCAGGTCATCCGCGGTGATGCTGTCTTCTCCCTCTTTCCCGAGAAGGACGATTTCGTCTTCCAGGCTTGTCCCGGGAATGTCCGTGGTATCCACCATGATGAAATCCATGGCCACTCGTCCCCGAAGCGGTGCTCTTTTTCCCTTGACCAGCACATAAGATGAATTGGATAAACGCCGGTCATAGCCGTCATAATACCCCACAGGAAGCACAGCCAGGACGGTCTTCCGGCTCACCTTATACGTGCATCCGTACCCGATGAATGATCCCTTCGGGACTTTTTTGATCTGGGCGATCCGTGTTTTCCAGGAAAGGACTGGCCTGAGGTGCAGGGGTTCCCGTTCCTGGAGACGGCAGGAGAGAAACGTCTCCTTGGATGGCCAGAGGCCATACATGCTTATCCCGGCACGAACTATATCGAAATACGTCGCGGGAAAAAGAATGGCTGAGGCCGAACAGGACATATGCTTGAGAGGGATCTCAATATTATTCTTTTCCAGCTCCTGGATGATTTTTTTGAAGTTCTGGAGCTGGGATTGGGCGTAGGTATGATCTGTGGTGTCTTCGATGTTGGCAAAATGAGAGGAAATTCCTTCGAGGACCAGCTCAGGGTGCTCCAGAGCTTGTTTCATAAAAGAGAGAGCATCTTCTCTTCGAATTCCCTGCCGAAAGGTTCCTGTTTCCACCTTCACATGGAGGAAAGCCTTTTTCTGAAGTTGGCGACAGATTTTGGGCAGCTGTGCGAGTGTTTCAAAATTATAGACCATTAAACGCAAATCATGGGCGACAGCGTCTTTCAATCCATCCAGCGGGACGTATCCCACAACCAGTATCGGACAGGTCAATCCCGATTCACGGAGAAGAATCCCCTCTTCAAGAGAATGGACACCCAGCCAATCGGCCCCGGCCTTCACAGCGATCCTTGAAACCTCGAGTATTCCATGACCGTAGGCATTGGCCTTCACCATGGCCAGGAATTGCCTCTTCTCTCCGATCAATTTCCGGAATTGTTGGATGTTGTGGATCAGGGCTGAGCTGTCGATCTCCACCCACTGCAAGAGTTTTTCTGATTTTGGTTTGGTCATCGGATCCGGAAAATCAGAGCTGAGTCTTGACCTTTTTCAGGTCGATCAGCTCCTTCAACTCATCCTCGACCAGGATGGTGTCCCGCCTTTCCATTCCAGTGGAAACCATAGCGATCTTCGCTTCCACACAATCTTCGATCAGTTTCAGATAATCCCTGAAAGCATCCGGGAGGGAGGAAAAATCCTGTGTTTTCTCGATCGGTTTCTTCCAGCCTTTGACTTTCTTGTACTGAGGGACGACCTTCTCCAGGACCCAGCTCTCTGTGGGAAAGCCGGGAAGGCGCTCCCCTTTGTATGCGTATCCCACACACACACTGATCTCTTCCATGCCATCCATGACATCAGGCTTGGTCAAAGCCACTCGATCGACCCCGTTCAGACGGCAGGAATAGGAAACCGCCACAGCATCAAACCAGCCGCAGCGCCGGGGACGACCTGTTGTGGCTCCGTATTCATTCCCGCGGTCGAGCAAGAATTTCCCTGTCTCATCGAATATCTCCGTGGGGAAGGGGCCTCCTCCCACTCGAGTGGTGTAGGCTTTGGTCACTCCCAGGATGGAATCAATTTTGTGAGGCGAGATTCCCAGGCCAGTGCACACGCCTCCAGCCGTCGAACTGGAGGAGGTGACAAACGGAAAAGTCCCGTGGTCGATGTCCAGCAGAGTCCCTTGGGCGCCTTCGAAAAGAACCGAATTCCCCTCTTTCATCTTCTCATCCAGAAGAAGAGAGACATCTTTGATGTATTTTCTGATTTTTGTTGCGTAAGCCGCGTATTCCTCGTACACGGCCTTCGGGTCCAAGAGCGGTTTGCCAAAATGGGCGAAATAGACATTCTTGATGTCGATGTTTTCCTCAATCTTTTCCTTCAGGACAGAGGGGTCCAGAAGATCCCCCACCCGGATTCCCCGCCGCGCCATTTTATCTTCATAGGAAGGGCCGATCCCGCGGAGCGTGGTCCCGATCATTTTTTTACCTCTTCTCTCCTCACAGACTTCCTCGATGAGAGAATGATACGGAAGAATGAGGTGGGCATTCCTGCTGATCGCGATATTGTCGTTGATCTCCACTCCGTGTTTTCTGAGCTCTTCGATTTCCTCTAAGAACGCCTTGGGGTCCAGGACGACTCCGTTCCCGATGATACACAGCTTGCCGGGATGAAGGATCCCCGAGGGGACGAGATGGAGAACGATTTTTTTCCCGTTGATGATGACGGTGTGGCCGGCGTTGTGTCCTCCCTGATAGCGGGCTACGACCTCGAAGGAAGGAGCCAGGAGGTCTATGATCTTGCCTTTACCTTCATCTCCCCATTGGGTGCCGAGAACGAGCAAATTGGCCATAAAAATCCTTCGAATGAATAATGCCTGTTTTATTGAAAAATGTGAAAACTTATTTGAGATTGAATTCTATCAGAAGTTTCACCCGGATACAAGGCTAAAAGCTGAAAGCAGCCTGAAACACAAACGATTCATCTTTCACGTCAGCCACTTTCTCGTGGTTCCAATCGTACTCAAATTTCAGAAGAAAATTCTGGGACACCTGAAAGATAAGCCCGAAAGCCCAGCGTCTCTGTTTCTCAAAAATTCCTTCCCCTGGACCATCAGGACCGGTGAATCCCGGTCCGTGAAAACTGTCATCATAATCCAGATGCTGGTAACTGACCACAGGACTATACTTGCCTAAATTCATAAGGGCCTGCACATAGTACCCTTCCGCCTTCCCGGAGCCATCCGGATTATCTAAATCAGCAATGGAGTATTCGGCAAGGACCTGCCAATCCGGGGTGAACCAGTGTATATCGAATCCCTGGAGGACAAGGTCACGCGTGCTCTCCTCATCGTATTTTCCCCTGTAGTGAGAATAAGCCACTTCGAACCCCCTGCCGAGCCGGAAGCCCATTCGGCCGCCTCCTGCCTTATCAGTGTTGTTATCCTTAAACTGTTGGCCCTGAGTCAAATCTTCGCCTTCGGCCAGACCATTCCCTAAATAGGCGGAATAAAAAAAGCCGCGGATCCGCCCTTCCAACAGGAGCCCCACATCTCTCCAGAACCAAGGATACATCTTTTCGACATTCAAAGGAGGATTGATCAAGGCTGTCTGGTGAGGACGGTTGGATTCATTGTACCTTCCGAACGGAACAAGATAGAGACCCAGTTTAAACGATGTCCTCTCTGAAGTGCCCAGCGAGATCCAGGCCTGTGTCAGGTCGAACGTGCCCTCTGGTCTGAACAGGATCTCTGTCCGGTAGGACAATCCGGACGAGATGTCCCCAAAAAACTGGAGTCCTGCCTGAACATTCTGGAAGCTTCCCTTTGTCAGGGCCGGATCATCCAGGCCTTTCACGTAATCGAGTGAAATGTAGCCAATGAGGCTGGCCTGAGCATGAAAAACCACTCCAGAAAAAAGAAGGACAAAAATAATAATTTTATTTTTCATATCACCGAATAGTCGAAATCATCTTCCAGGAGAGAGTCTTTCCACTTCTCCACGTTCGCCTTACGGGAAATTAACCGGCTGATCTCACTGACACCCTTTTTTGTTCCAATACAAATAAGTCCACACACTTCTCCGTTTTTGACCACGATTTTTTTATAGGTTCCCTTGTCCGCGTTCTCCACTCTCAACTCCTCGAAAGATCCATCTTCAGGATTGACCATTCCGACGGATGTGAGGTCAATACCCACGACCTTCAAGGTGTTGGATGGGATGGTCCCTTCATATTTTTGCCTCTGGCCCAGGACGTTCAAAGCCGCTATCCGGGCTTGATTGAAAGACGCGGGAATGATCCCGTAGACTCGCCCCGCATGCTGAGTGATATCCCCCGCAGCCCAGATATCGGGATGGCTGGGCTGGAGGTAGTCATCGACGACAAGGCCCCGGTCGGTCTCGAGTCCGGCCTCTTGAGCGATCCGTAGGTTGGGCCTGACACCCGCGGCCACGAGGGCCACATCGGTTTGAATCTCCCGACCTCCCTTGAACCGCAGGCCCGTGATGCTGTCCTGACCGAGGACTTCTTCGCAGGCTAATCCCAGGTGAACGTTGATCCCCATTTTTTCGATCTGACCTTTGAGAAGAGAGCCTCCCTGGGGATCCAGTTGACGCGGGAGAAGATGGCCGAAAAATTCTACGACTTCCACCTTCACGTCTCTGGATTTGACTGCCCGGGCCGTTTCCAGGCCCAAGAGTCCTCCTCCGATCACAGTCACTCTCCGCCGGTTTTTGAGGTAGTCCAGAATTTCAAAGGCATCATCCAGAGTTCTGAGGGTGAACACTCCCTGCTTTTCCGCTCCCTTGATCGGAGGAACAAACGCCAGGGATCCGTTCGCGAGGACGAGAAAGTCATATTTTTCTCTTTTCCCGCCCGCGACTTCGATCTCTTTGGAATCGGGGAAAATTCGTATTCCGGGTTTTTCCAGATGGACATTCACGTTCTGTTCTGAATACCATTCCTCTGGAAAAGCAAATATCCTCTCAAGGGGAAGGTTGCCTGCCAGAAACTCGATCAAATTCGGGCGGGGATAATAATGGTACTTTTCATCGGCAAACACATCGATCTCGACTGTCCTATCCTGCTCGCGGAGGGTTTTCGCAGCGATCGTTCCCGCTAAGCCATTCCCGATGATGATGACTCTCATGGATGAAAACTCTTTTGCGGCCTAGTCTAACCTAGCTTCTGAAAAAATTCTTTACCCACACCGCACTGAGGGCAAGTCCAATCCTCTGGCAACTCTTCGAAAGGAGTTCCGGGATTGATCCCGTGGTCAGGATCGCCCTGTTCGGGATCATAAATGTATCCACACGCCGTGCATTCCCACTTTTCCATCGCATACCTCCCTGGTGAATATCTAAAAAAGCTCCGGGATCAGGAAATTTTTGAGATCAATCGATCTAAAAAAAATCAGACCCCTCCTTCTGTATACTCAATTCTCATCAAGGACACGGGTTTCGTATTCTTTTTCCAGTTTCAGCTTGTGCGATTTTTCCTGCATGACAAGGAATTCGAACAGCTTCTTGATCTCTTCCTCCTTGGCCTCTTGTGCAAGACCCGAATACAGGTCGACAGCCATCTGTTCTTTTTTAGCGGCAAGGATCAGAAGATCTTGAAAGGTCATATCCGCACTCGGGGACTCTTCGACGAGATAATCGCTGATCTTCAGGTCGATGACATCCTCAGCCTTCAAGGATTCGGCTTTCTCTTCAGTCAGCTCCTGAAGAAGTTTCTTATGATTCCTTTCCTCACCCTGGAGCTCGGCCAGCAATGTCTTCAAACCCGGTGTTTCGGCTATCTCGATCATGTTTCCGTAGGCCTTGATGGCTTCTTCTTCCCTCTGGATCGCAAATTCTATGACTTGCTCGAATGTTTTTGTCTCCATTTTTTCTCCTTAAAATTGACTTTCTTTATTCAATCTCACCGGCTGATCCTGACAAATCGATGTTCCTCGATGTCTCTCTGAGTTCATATCCTCTTACGGGTGAACGGAAGAAGCTCAGGTCCTCTCTTGTTCAGCCGTGATATTTTTTTACGGTCATTCCTCTCCCATGATAGTCATGATGAGGGCGATTGCAATTGAAAGAAAAATACAATTATAATGGATTGACCTTTTATGTCAACCAAGCCCAGCGGGATGTATCCCCTCTCACATGAGGAGACATGAATGATTGAAGATTCGCTAGCCAGGAAGGCCCAGAAACAGCTCTACAAAGCTGCAAAAGAAATCAATCTGGACTCCAATCTGCTTAAAATACTGGAACAGCCCATGCGCATTCTGAGAGTTTCCGTCCCGATCAGACTGGACAACGGAAGAACAAAAGTCTTTACAGGCTTCCGTTGCCAGTACAATAACGCCAAAGGCCCGACAAAAGGCGGAGTCCGCTACCATCCTGATGTTTCAGAGGAAGAAGTCGTGGCCCTGGCGGCCTGGATGACCTGGAAGTGCGCCCTTCTGGACCTCCCCTACGGGGGAGCCAAAGGAGGGATCATATGCGACCCGACAAAGATGTCCGAAAGCGAGCTGGAAAGGATGACCAGAAGATACACATCCGAGATCATGCCTATCCTGGGCCCGCATATCGATATTCCTGCTCCGGACGTCTACACGACCTCAAAAACAATGGCCTGGATCATGGACACCTTCTCGATGATGAAGGGTTACACAGAACCCAGCATTGTCACCGGAAAACCAGAGATCCTTGGCGGGTCCAAGGGAAGAAAAGAGGCCACTGGAAAGGGAGTGGCAATAATCACGAGAGAGTTTTTCAAGGCTCAAAAGAAAAGCCTCAAAGGAGCCAGGGTTGCCATCCAGGGATTCGGGAACGTAGGCGGTCACGCCGCACATTTTTTATCCCAGATGGGCGCGAAGATCGTGGCCGTATCCGATGTGTCTGGTGGGCTTGCCCACCCGGATGGCCTCGATGTCCAAGGGCTCACAGATTGTGTGGAGAAGCATGCCTGCGTCATCAAGCATCCTGGAAAGCAAATTGACAAGGAAGATGTTCTTTATCATGATGTGGACATTCTGATCCCTGCGGCTCTGGAAAACCAGATTCATCATAAAAACGCTCATAAGATCAAAGCCAAGGTCATCGTCGAGGGAGCGAACGGACCCACCACGCCAGAGGCGGACGAAATCCTGGAGAAAAAGAAGGTTTCTGTGATTCCTGATATTCTGGCCAACGCCGGGGGAGTCGTGGTCAGCCATCTCGAATGGGTTCAGGCTCTCAGCGGACTCTTCTGGGAGGAAGAACAGGTGAATGCAGAACTCGAGCGAAAAATGGTGAAATCATTCAGAGAAGTCTGGCAAGCCCGCTCCAAGAAAGACATATCGCTCCGGTGTGCGGCTTACATCGTCGCCATCGAACGAATCGCAGAAGTCTACCGTTACAGGGGTATGTTTCCCTGGTGACCTCGCAGAAAAAGTAACCTGCCCCCTGTCTCCTTTATTTTCTTGATTTAGCACTCCATTTCTTTTATCATGGATATTCAATGCAAATCGATGTCAAATCCGTAAGCGCACTGCTCCTGGGATGGTTCGTTCCCGGATTGGGGCATGTGCATTTGAAAAAATACTGGAAGGGCGGGATTTTTTTTGTCTGCATCGTTTCCATGACCGCCCTGGGCCTGTTCATGGGAGGAAAGATCTACTCCTTCCAGACAGAAAATCCGTTGACCATCCTGGCCTTCTTTTCTGACATCGGAAACGGCCTCATCTTCATCCTCTCGAAGATTTTCTCTTTCGGTCAAGGAAACCTGAAAAACGCGACTTTCGAATTCGGAACCGCCTACATCGCTGGCGCCGGACTCCTGAATTATCTCATCGCATTGGATGCCTTTGATATCGCTTCAGGAAAAAAGAAATGATCTGGAAAAGCCATCTCCTCTCCATGATAGTTTACGCAATCTTTGTCTGCATCGTGCTCGCCCTCCTCAGAAGAGAGGACAAAAAAAGCCAGATCAAATACGCACTCTTCCTCTTCCTCATCATGGTTGTCGGAGGACTGCTCTTCGGCTGGTTCATGTATCTTTTCACCCTCTAACCTCTCCCCTTTTTATCTCTGCGCTCTTCCTTTGAATCCTCAAATCGATATGTTATAATCATCACCCTGAGTTGATGAAATCCCAAATTCATAAGCCTTTTGTCAGCCCTGAAACCCACGCACAACTCCAGACAAAGAATTTCTGCGGGTGCAGCGTTTCGCACGGAAGGCCTCCGAATAACCTCTCACAGGCCAGGAAGAACATTCTCTTTCCGAGGCCTTATTGATGCGTGTAAAATGATCGAACTCTACCATGTATGGAAACAGTATCAAGCTCCAAAATGGGCTCTTTCTGATATCACTCTTCACGTTAAGAAAGGAGATTTCACCTTCGTTACCGGGCCCAGCGGCTCGGGCAAAACGACGCTCCTCAAACTGATCTTCAGAGAGATTCTTCCGACTCAAGGGCAGATCGTCATCGACAACAGGAATATCCTCCGCATCCCCGACCATAGAATATACAGATTGAGAAGACGCATGGGGATCGTTTTTCAGGACTTCCGCCTTCTCTTCCAGAAAAAGGTTTTCGAGAATGTCGCGGTCGTCCTGCAGGTTCTTGGAATCCCCCGCAAAGAGGTCCGAAGGCGTGTTTTCAACGCACTGCGGATGGTCAATCTTCATCACAAAATGTGGGAATATCCTTCTCAACTCTCGTATGGGGAGCAGCAGAGAGTGGCCATTGCCCGGGCTGTCGTGAGTAATCCCAAAATACTCCTGGCGGACGAGCCAACGGGGAACCTCGACCCAGAACTGGCGACTGAAATCATGTCAGTGTTCAAGGAGATCAACAGGCAGGGAGCCACCGTGATCGTATGCACGCATGACAGAGAACTGATCCGCCATTTCGGCGATATTATTTTATTCCTCTTCAAGGGAAAATTGATCAAAAAGGAAAAGTTCTGATCTACCAAAAGCTCAAACATTCAGCCAAAGAGACGTTCACTAATCTCTGGCAGAACAGGGGACGCAATATTTTCTCTATCACCACTATCTGCCTTTCCTTTCTGATTTTTGGAGTCTTTCTTTCTCTCTCCAACAATATTTTCTACACCGCGAAGGAACTCTCCAAGAACATGCTGATCATTTTCTTCCTCGAGAAAGACCTCCCGGAAGAGCAGAGAATCTCCGTTGAAAAAAGACTCAAAGAATCCTCTCTCGTCAACAATGTGCGTTACGTCAGTACCGAGCAAGCTTTAGTGAGATTCAAGCAAAATTTTCCCGAACTTCAAGGGGTGATCGAAAACATCGAGATCAATCCTTTCCCCGCATCTTTTGAAACGAATCTCGCTGAAGAAAATCTCTCTCCTGAAACGATCTTGAGATTTATCCAGGTCATGAAAGACATGGATGGGATCGAGGATGCCCAGTTCAACAGAGATTGGGTGGAAAGGATGGAATCCCTCAGCCGACTGGCTCAAGCGATCGGTCTCTTTTTGGGGGGAATACTCGCCCTCGCATCTTTTTTTATCATCTCCAACGTGATCCGGCTCAACGTATTTGCCCGGAGGGATGAGATCGAAATCCTCCGACTGGTGGGCGGCACAAACCTTTATATCCGCGTCCCCTTTATCCTGGAGGGCGTTATTCTTGGGATTCTTGGAGGAGCGGTCTCACTGGCCCTGCTCTTTCTGCTGGTTAAATTCTTCCCTCTCTATTTGGGCGCATCCTTGGGGGCTCTGAATGATATCATCAACTTCCGTTATCTCTCTCTCACCCAAATCTCCCTGCTCATCGCAGGAAGCGTCATCATAGGATTACTGGGAAGCCTCAGCTCCCTGGCTCGCTTCCTGAGAGTCTAAATGGGGACGTTCCCTATTAACTCTTTTCTGAAAACATCCGGCTTGCCCGCCTGTGAGCTTCTCTCAAAGGCTCAGGGATCCTGAATCTTGAACACCGAAGAATAACATTAGCGGCATGGACGAGATCGATCCTGTGTCCGGGAGACACGAAGACCGGTTTTACGCCTGAACGCGTTCTCAGGCTAAGCCCGACCTTATCTCCGCTCTCATTCTTGAAAAAAGTGTAACTCCCAGAGTGCTCTGGCGGCGATTCAAACGGATAATAGGGCTGCTTTGCGCATCCTATGGTGCAGATATCCAGAGTCACCCCGACAAAAGAGGCCAGGCCCATTTTTCTGGGGTGAGCGATGCCGTTCCCATCCACCAGAGTCACATCCGGCTTTGTCTTGATCTTCCGGAACACATCCAGAAACACCGGTCCCTCTCTAAATGCCAGATAACCGGGAATATAAGGAAACCGGATCTCTCTGACGGCCTCGGCGGTCTCCACGATTTTGAACTCGGGAAGTCTGAACACGACAAGACTCGCCCCGATCTTTTTCGCCTTCCGGTCATACCCAGAATCAGCTCCGGCCACCAGGTCCACCCGTCTGCCGTCCCATTTGAGAATGAGCTTCGAGGAGAGCTCGAGCTGGACTCTGGCCGCCCGCTCCAGACTCATACCTTGAAACATTCGTTCATGATGTTCCACTCGAATCTCTCTCCACCGGGGTCGGGTCTCGATTCATTTTATCATTAAACGGGACCTTCCCCAAGGAGAACATCCCCATATGTAAGCATCTCTGTTTCCGTGATAATTTCAAAAACAGTCAGGTGAGCTGAG
>SOIA01000132.1 GCA_004378665.1 Candidatus Aminicenantota bacterium | reverse complement strand
AGAAAAAAGGGGCCTGGCCCCTTTTTCTTGCTTGTCCCAACGTCTTTTTGCACCTGACTGTATTATAGCTCGAAGCATGACGCATAACAATTTAGATTCATTGAGGTTTTATGATGCCAAAACGTTATAAAAGGGATGATCCGGAAAATAGCGGAATATAGGAATTGTTACACTTTGAGGAATAGCTGATATCAGGAATCTTCATCCTGTATGTGTTTCCGACATCTGTCATGAATAGTGGACACACGGAACACTGCCCGCTCTCTTCGTACTCTTGCCCTGAGATGGCACATTCTTTGCTGTAGAAATTGTATTATCAGGACGGAAAAAGACAGGAAAATTGCACAGATTGAGATTTTGCGTTAAACTGAATATTCTATTCTTGAAAGAAGATAGCACCGCATGAGGGAGATTAGGAAATTTATTGTGCCCCTTTTCTTCCTGTCTATCATTGTCCTGCCTTCGAATCTGTTTGCCAAGAAGATTTACATGAAGTTTTCTTTTGGTTTAGTTGCCGGAGGAGACATAGAAGATGCTTTGATTTCGCACCCCGAATACAACGATTTTGTTTCAGTCTCATCTGAGATACATTCCAAACCCGGCACGGATATCCGTCTGGAGTTTATTTATCAACTCAATCCTCATTTGGGATTCTCCATCGGGTATGGATACCTGCATAAAACGTTGACAGGAAAGACCTTCGAGTACACTCCTCCGGATTTACCCCCTTCCTTGGTTTTCACGGTCTACCCCCAGTTCAGCGCAGAAGCCAATCCTTTCTATTTATCCACAATCTTTTCTTTTTCTTTGGCCTCCTCCATACGAGTCAATTTGACAGGAGGCGTGGCGTATTATCTCATGACGTATGAAAATATAACGGAGTGGCACACAATATTTCAGTCCGAAGTCTATTACCGGAGCACATACAATTTTAAACAGAAGTCAAACCAGATCGGCTATCATTTCGGTGCTGGTTTTGATGTCAGATTCTCCAATAATTTGTTGCTGACAATCGATGCTCTGTACAGGATCGTCGATCTCCAGGAATTAGAGAGTCTGGACCTGAGCGATGAATTCTATATCACGTGGGAATATATGCAGGGTTTCATGCAGGAGCCTATTACCGAGCCTTTTGATTACCAGATTTCAGAAGCTAGCTTGAATGGATTATCGGTCAGTGTGGGATTGAAATTCAAGTTCTAAGATTTCCAGATCTCATTTCCTCCCTTATTAGCCTTTCCACAAGGTCTGATATTCAATAGGATTGTATTAATCAGTGGCAGCTTTTATAATAAAAGACAAAGAGAGAGAGAGAGAGAATATTGGGAAATTCGAGCCTGGAAAGGGAATCCCGAATTCATCATAGCTTTCTTTGTCATAATCAGATCTCGAGGAAAACAGGTTAGCAAGAAATGAAAATAACTCAAATCACGATCAAGAGGCCTATAACGACATTAATGTTTTTTCTCGCCATCATCCTTCTCGGTTTTGTTTCTTTGAGAGAGCTGAGTGTAGACCTGCTGCCGGATATCAGTTACCCTCGACTCTCCGTGATCACGCGGTATCAGGGAGTGGCTCCGGAGGAGATCGAGACCTTCGTGACTCAGCCACTTGAGGCGGCCGTGAGCCGGATTCCCGGATTGCGCAGGGTGGAATCTGTCTCCGAGGAAGAACAGTCCTACATGACACTTGAATTCAGCTGGGGAACCGATATGGATTTTGCCATGCTTCACACAAGGGAAAAGCTTGACAGCGCCAACATCCCTGAAGCAGCCGAGGACCCGATCATCATTCCTCTGGACCCTCAGAGCAAACCCATCATGATCCTGGCTGTCTCCGGTGAGAGGTCTCTGCTTGAGCTCAAAGATTTCTCCGAGGAATTGATCAAGCCTCGCCTTGAACAGATCGAGGGAATTGGTTCGGCGGAGATCGCCGGGGGAGTCGAGAGGGAGATTCAGATAGAAGTGAACCCGGAGCTCATCGCGCTGTATGGTCTGACAATCGATGACATAGCCCGGAGAATAGACGAGTTTAACCAGAATCTTCAAGGTGGAACCATAAGGAAAGGCCGGTTTAAGTACCCGCTTCGAGTCGTGGGTGAATTTGAGACTTTGAGTGAAATTGAGAATATCGGATTGAAAACGACACAAGAGAGAGGGATCATCCGTCTCAAGGATGTCGCCCAGGTCAATGATTCCATTAAAGAAAGGCAGGGAATCACAAAGCTCAACGGGATGGAGAGTATCGGAATTCTTGTCAGGAAAGAATCAGGGGCTAACACGGTCGAGGTCACACGACTAGTCCATGAAGTCCTTGATGAGATTGGGAAGGAAAATCCAGGAGTCAACATCCTTTTCGTATCAGAGCAGGCGAAATACATAGAAGATGCGATCTCCTCGGTCCTCAAATCGATCATCTTCGGAGGGATTCTGGCGTTTTTTGTTCTGTTTGTTTTTCTTCAGGATTTGAAGACTCCTGTCATCATCGCGGTGGTGATTCCGATTGCCATCATTGCGACATTTAATCTTCTTTTCTTCAGGGATGTCACTCTGAACATCATGTCTCTGGGAGGGCTTGCGCTCGGGATTGGAATGCTGGTCGATAATTCCATAGTCGTCTCAGAGAGTATTTTCAGGCATTCAAGCCTCGGAAAAAATCTCATCGATGCCGCGCATGTCGGAACAAAAGAAGTGGGAATGGCTGTTACCGCTTCCACTTTGACCACGATATCGGTGTTTCTCCCTGTGATCTACGTCCATGGAGTGGCCGGGCAGTTGTTCAAAGACCAGGCATTGACTGTGACGTTTGCGCTTCTTTCTTCTCTTGTCGTTTCTCTGACTTTACTGCCCATGCTGGCATCCCGGAGATTCGAGTTTGAAAAGAAGTCAGAAAAATTCAGTATTCAGGATACTGGAGAAGAAAAAAAGTCTATCCGGAAAAGATCAAAATGGAGGTTTCTTCTCTATCCGTATTATGGACTGAAATGGTTGTTGAAGTATGTGTTCAAAGGGATTTATCTGGCCTTCAATTTCGTGTTCAGCTTCATCCTTCAGCTCTTGCTTCTGGTTTTTCACTCCCTGGGCCTGCCTTTGCGGTATGTATTCAAGCATGTCTTCAAAGGATTCAATTTTATCTATCAAAAATTCGCCGCGCGGTACCATCAATTTCTCGTCTGGAGTTTGGACAATAAAGGAAAAGTCCTGGCCGGGTCTCTCGTTTTCCTGCTCCTGACAATGCTTCTGGCAACCAAAATCCCAAGGGAGCTCATGCCCAAGCCCGAGACCTCTTCGTTCGAGCTGAACTTGAGGACACCCGTGGATTATTCGCTCGAACAAACCGTGGGAGTTGTCGCCGTTATCGAGAGTTGGTTGGGAAACCAGGATTCTGTTAAAAAGTATTTTTCACAGATTGGTGTGGTGAGCGGAATGGAGAGCCTCAATCCCGATGTCTCCCAGAATTCAGCGCAGGTTCATGTGGAGCTTTATCAAGTCTCTCAAGTGGAGAGCACGATCGGAGCCCTTAGAGCAAGACTGGTGGATTATCCGGATCTCAGTTTCTCCATCATCAAAGAACAGTCCACACTGGCCCAGTTCCTGGCTTTTTCAACGGCTGAGATCGGGTTAAAGGTCAAAGGGGATGACCTGAACAGGTTAACGATGATCGCTGAGGAATTGGTCACAAAACTGAAGGATATCAAAGGAATCGCGGATATAAACACAAATGTTGAAGAGGGGAAACCCGAGTTTCTGATAATGATCAAGAAGGAGGCGATCGAGAAATACAACATTCCGCCACAAGCTGTGAGTAACTTCCTCGTGAACGCAGTCAGAGGTCGGCTGGCCTCGCAGTTCAAGGAATTAGAGAAAAAGTATGACATCCTGGTCCGGATGGATGAAAAAACCAGAGGAGACATCGATGCTCTTTTGAACGAGCAGATTTTCTACCAGGGAACTGCCATTCCCTTGAGGGAGCTCGTTTCTTACAGTATGGTCAGAGGCCCAAAAGAGATTCGGAGAGAAAATCAACAGAGGGAAGTCGTGGTGACAGCTAATCTTCGCGGAACGAAAATAAGCCAGGTGGTGCCGGAAATTCAGAGCAAGATCAACGAACTTTCTTTGCCCTTTGGCTACAGGATCGTCTTCAGCGGAGAACAGGAGGAGATGAACCGTTCATTCAGAAGTTTGATTTTTGCTTTTTGCCTGGCTGTTCTCCTTGTGTACATGATCATGGCAGCTCAGTTCGAGTCTCTGATTCATCCTTTCTTGATCCTGTTCACTCTCCCTATGGGACTGACAGGGGCAGTCTGGGCTCTGTTTTTAACCGGACAAACCCTCAGCGTGATTTCTGTGATCGGGATGGTGATGCTGGCAGGGATCGTGGTCAATGACGCCATCGTAAAGATTGATTACACCAACCAGCTCAGAAAAAGAGGATTGAACGAGAGGGAAGCCATCCTGGAGGCGAGCCGGGTGAGGCTCAGACCGATATTGATGACCACGGTCACGACGACCTTCGGTCTTTTTCCGATGTCTCTGGGATTGGGAAGAGGCGCCGAGCTCCAGCAGCCCCTGGCCATTTCTGTCATAGGGGGACTCCTGCTGGCGACTTTTTTAACTCTGATCCTTATCCCCGTGGCCTACGAGCTTGCAGAGAAAAAGAAATCTCGGATTAAAGCATGAAAATATTTATCCAGCGGCCGATCGCTACAGCCACCGTCTTTTCCGCCATCCTCATCCTGGGAGTCTACTCTTTTCTCAACCTCCCCTTCGAATTCATGCCCAAGGAGGAGGATTTTCCGCG
>SOIA01000091.1 GCA_004378665.1 Candidatus Aminicenantota bacterium | reverse complement strand
TATCGAAGAGGACCTGGGCCAGTTTCCCCATATCGAAGTTCTTCACAGTATAGGTTCCGATCCCGCAGGACTGCTCTGGGTCGTAGGATGTGAGGATCCTTACACCCGGAAGCTTCTCCAGTTTCTTCGCCCAATAATTCCTCAAGTAACGCAGCCTCTCTTCTTTCCTCTTGCCGCCGATCCCATGATGGAAAGCCAGGGCGTCTCCCACCGCAAGCACCAGCCAGTCCGGATGCGTTCCGATGTGTTCGAATTTCCTGATGTTGTCCCCTTGAGGATCTCCCGCAGGAAAAAGCGGCCAGATTTTTTTGATCTTCTCCTTTTTCACGTAGAGAAAACCCGTCCCGATCGGAGCCATCATCCATTTGTGCAGGTTGGCGCCGTAAATGTCGCAATCGAGGTCCTTCTGCGTGAACTCAAAATGGCCAAAAGCATGGGCTCCGTCGATCACCACCTCGATACCTCGTTTCCGGGCCATGCGGCAGATCTCTCTGATCGGAAATATTTGCCCTGAGAGATTGGTGATGTGGCAGACTTCGATGAGCCTGGTCTTGGGAGTCACGTTTTTTTCAAAAACATCCGCCAGTTCTTTTATGTTTTTTGGGGGGTATTTGAAGGGGAACAATTTGACTTTGACTCCCTCCCTCTTTTCCCTTTGAAACAGGGCATTTTTCATAGAAGGATAATCATGTGTCGTGGTCAGCACTTCATCACCTGGCTCAAGGTCTATACCAAGGAGAGGGATCTGCATGGATTCTGTGACATTCCGGGTAATCGCGATCTCTTCGGGTGAACAACCGAAGGTATCTGCCAGTTTTTTCCGTATAAGTTCCTTTCTCGGACGGAGGTATCTCCACCCGTTTAAAACAGGTGCACCGTTCGCAAAATCCAGGTAGCGATGAATGGCGTCCATGACGATCCGCGGAGCAGGATGGACACCTCCGTTGTTGAGGTTGATGATACTCCGGTCGACGTTAAACGCCTGCTGGACATGGAACCAGAAGTCCTCGTCCCTGGCAATCTCTGCGGCAGAGATGTGTTTAACATCTTTGACCTTTTTCTCAATGTTGGCCTGCGCGTCTTTCGCAGAGAGGCCAAAAACTCCGAGACTCCCTATGCCCAGGCTAAGTTTTTGCAAAAATTCTCTACGACTTGTCCCCATTTCGATCTCCTTTCAAGCGATTATTTCTGTTAACAATATATTATTTGAAGTTTAGGTGTCAAATATCACACGGAGATGGAGAGCATCCCTATTTCCGGGATAATTTCTTTGGAAGTCAGGCAATCTGGTGAGGAAGCCATCCGGAGGCGAGCGGGCATGGTTCCTCGAAGAGGAGAGCGAGCCGAGGAATAAGTGGATTTTCCTCGCTGGGGAAAATACACGGGCTGACGAATCAGTTTGCCTGACTGTCTCTTTATCACGGAAATAAAGATGCTTCCACGGAGATGTCCCTGTTTTTGCTCTTTACGAATACTTCTCTTATTCTATATAATTGAGCTACGCAAGAAGAACCAAGTGGAGGATCCCATGAAAAAATTCCTAATCAGCCTTTTCATTCTCTCTCTCCTTTCACCCTGCTCCTGGGCGAAAGTGGGAGACGTTTTAAAAGTGATCAAATCGCCAGGACCTTGCCCGACGGGCCTGGCGTTTGATGGACAGAATCTCTGGTTGGCGGATATCTACACGGATAAGATCTACAAGATCAACCCGGAAACCGGTAAAGTCCTCAGCAGCTTCGACTCCCCCGGACATCATCCTGAGGGCCTGGCCTGGGATGGACAGTATCTCTGGCACATCGACTCCGGGGAAAAAGCCCTGTACCGGATCGACACTGAAACAGGACGAGCCCTGACCATCCTGGAATCGAACAGTTCTCATCCCAGAGATTTGGCCTGGGATGGCGAGTATATCTGGGTCATCGACCACAGACAGGACCTCCTGCTCAAGGTCTCTCCGGAGGACGGGATGATGGTTCAGTATTTTCCATCCCCTGCCCGCGAGCCGGCGGGTTTAACATTCGACGGAAAATACCTCTGGGTTACAGACCGGAGTGAGGACCGCATCTATCTGGTGAATCCTTCTGATGGGCTCTGTCTTTCCTCCCTGAGATCCTACGGTCCGTTTGCCTACGGGCTGGCCTGGGGAAAGGATACGCTCTGGAATGTGGATTATGAAAACGATGAGATATATCAGATCAAAGTCTTCTGCGAGGATATTCTCACACGATGGGACGAACGGCAGATGTCTCTCCATTTCATCAAAGAATTCAGAAACTACGGTCCCGGCACAGTCAGAACTCTCGATATCTACCTTCCGATGCCTGTCAGCCGGGATAACCAAACGCTTCTGGGACCTGTCCAGTTCGATCCTGAACCGGATGAAGTCATCCTGGATAAATGGGGTCAGAAAATCGCTCATTTCCATTTCGAGGATTTAAAGAATTATTCTGTCGTGAAACCGGGCTGGAAAGTCAACGCCAAGATTTATGCCGTCGAATATTTCATCTATCCGGATAAAGTCGGTAGCCTCGAAGACATTCCTGAAGATATCAAGAGGATGTACACTCAAGACGGGGATAAATACAGAATCAATGATCCGGTCATCCAGAACCTCTCCCGCAAAATCGCTGGGAACGAAAAAAATCCCTACTGGATTGCCCGACGCATCTATGATTACTTGGGAAAAAGCTTGAGTTACAACCTCAAGCCTCTGGGCGGATGGAATCCCGCACCCACGGTTCTGAAGCGGGGCACAGCATCATGCTCTGAATATTCCTACTCGATGATCGCCCTCTGCAGAGCTCTCGGTGTTCCCATGCGCTACGTGGGAGCGGTTAGCCGTCGTGGAGATGACGCCAGTTTTGACGATGTCTTCCACCGCTGGACAGAAGTGTATCTCCCGCCTTATGGCTGGATTCCTTTCGACGCGAACAAAGGAGACACGAATCTGCCTGGTGGAAAGGTTCTGGGCATCGGCAACGTGGCTGCGCGTTACATCATCACCACTGAAAACGGAGGCGGAGACAAATATTTATGGTTCGGTTATAACTACGGCTTTCACTGGACATCTCTGGGAAAATGCCGGATCCATGAAGAAAGCTACGGAATGTGGTCGCCGACCGGAGAAAAGAAGTACAATAAACCGTTCAAGGATAAATAAAACTCCACAAGCCGCCTAAATGCCAAGAGGAGAGATCTTCTTGCGGGGGGAGCGTCCATAAAACAAATCATCCGCCCGAATCGAAAGACTCTGAGCGAAACTCGAGCGTTCGGCCATTTTCCTGATGAAATCGTGAAAGGAATTGTCCGGTTTGCTGTAGGGGCAGACATAGATACACATCGCGCAGTCTGTTCCGGCTTTTCTCCAGAATCTGTAGCATTCCTCTCGGTTGAGCACCCACTTCCTGACGCCGCTTTCCTCTGATTTGTCTCCATCTGGAATCGCCTGAGCCGGGCAGTTCCTGGCACATTTCTGGCATCTCTGACAAAACTCCTGAACTCCCAACCTCTTCGGAACATCGGGAATCAAAGGAAGGTCAGTGGTGACGAGGCCTAATCTTACCCGTGGCCCGAATCGTTCCGTTATGAGAATCCCTATTCTTCCCAACTCACCCAATCCGCTCATCCACGCTATCGGAGGGAGCATGGCCTGGTAGTTGCTCCCTGCAACATGAGCTCTGGCCGGATATCCCAGACGGCGGATAAATCGGGCCACAATGATGGAGATCTTTGCGGCCTCGACATATTTCTTTCCTGTCTCGACAACAACAGGAGCCCTCGGAGCCGAAGCGACCATTCCCAAATCCATCTCCACGGCGAAAGCCACGGCATATTTATGTTCCAAAACGATTTTCTGACCGAATGGCTCCGGCCCCCGTCCCACGTGTGAGTAGACATAGGCCTGGTCAAGGAGAGACACGCCGCAGATATCAGCCCCCAAGTATTTCGCTATATCCTTTACTAAGTGTGTGTTATCCGAAGGAGAAGACCGAACCGACTCCGGAAACACTTCACCCTGAACCTGCGTCAACTGATGTTCGAGAAAATCGAACTCTGCAGCGGCAAGAGAAAAGAGTGCCGGACTTTTTTCAAAATGGGGAGTTGCGAGGATATCCGGTATTTTCCTTATTTCATCATCTACTTTCCGGTTTTCAGGTTTTCGCCCGTAGTAATCCATATAATTTTGAGTTCCTTCTATAAGGTCAAATCGAGCAAAAATCACATCTCTCTCATCGACCTTCTCCTGCTTTCCCACAATCTCGACAGGCTTTTTCTTGAGAGGAGGGACAAACAAAAAAATGAGAAAAATGACGAAAAGACCAAACACCGCACCGAACAGCCAGGCGTTCAGCGGCGATGGGGCCAGACGAAAGCCGAAATTAACGACGCCCAGGCCGACAAGAAACAGAGTGCTCCGCCAGAAAGTTCTCTTTTCCTTTTCGATCAGGCTGTAGAGAGAAAACACCAGAAAAGAACATATCAGGAGGAGAAAAGTGAACTCACCGAGAACAATAAAGATTTCCATCATATTCAAAACACAGTCAGGTTATTAAACCCCTCCTGTCTTGTCAATTCACACCACCTGTGTTCGGAAGCATCTTTATTTCCGTGATAAAGAAACAGTCAGGCAAACTGATTCGTCAGCCCGTGTTCTCGCCTTCAATCTCTTTCTTGCATATAATAGAACACATGAAAAAGGCCAGAGTCTCTATCGTTAAGCTCGCGGATTACAACAGCGAGAACATCCGCAAAGCCCTTGTCAGAAGCCTGTCCCATTGGGGGGGGTTGGAAAACCTCATTCAGCCCCGGAGTCATGTGTTCGTTAAAATCAACCACCTCTCCCC
>SOIA01000161.1 GCA_004378665.1 Candidatus Aminicenantota bacterium | reverse complement strand
GCAGAGTCCGCAGCCCCTTCCTGATGTCCTTTAACCTCTTCGGTGTCATCTCTGTACCCCTGAACTTAAAATCCGAGAGACGCATTTCAGGGCGAATGACTGTGATATCAATATCTTTTTTGTTCATCGACCAGTGGGGTCAGGGCTTGACCCCTTTTTTACGAGATCCAGCCCAACTCGCTGAATTGGGGAAAACCGGACCGGGAGATCCCCCAGTAGGAAAAAAGAAGAATGCTCAAGAAATAAGCGCCCGCAAAAAAGAGAAAAATCGGATTGATCCCATCCTCTCTCCTTCTTTTCAGGTAGAGAAACAGGGAAAGCAGAAAACCCAGAACCGCTGCCGGAAAGGCAAAAATCACCGTCTGCCCTTCGATCGCTTCTACGGTAAAAGTGAATCCATGAAGCAAAGACCCTGCAGACAGGAAGATCATATTTCTCCGGATGAGAGGCTGGAAGGACAGTCTGCGGGCGATAAGAATCAAACCTAAAGAAATCAAAAAGAGACCGCTTATCCATATGTAATGGCTGATAATCTCATCAAAAAGGTATGTGGCTTTGAAGAGATCCGAATCCTTCATTTCCTGGAGAAGCCTCGCAATGGAATTCGCGGAGAGATGAAGACCATGACCCTCTACGTAGGAGATGAAACCTACAGCAAGAATGACTTTCGCCAGGATGTTCAAAGAACGGGCGGAAGACTCCTGACTACGAGAGGACAGTGAAATTCTACTCAGGCGAGAATACAGCACATAGGCAAAAGGGATGACGGCAAAAGGAGTCAAAA
Organism: Candidatus Aminicenantota bacterium; assembly: GCA_004378665.1. GTDB lineage: Bacteria > Acidobacteriota > Aminicenantia > Aminicenantales > Aminicenantaceae > SOIA01. The sequence continues at coordinate 4,068 of SOIA01000161.1, read as the reverse complement.
AATCAAGAGTATCTCCCCAACTCAAAGGCCAGAGAAAAAACTGGTTCAGGAATGGGGGCAGGACATGGAATACAGCGAGGGCCAATCCATAGAAAAAAAGCCAGATACAGACATCATCGCTCTTTTCATTCATCAAACTTGGCTTCAAAAAACATGGCCAAAATTGAAGTAGATTCCCGTGCCTTCGTCGCTGAAACCCATATCAAACCTGACCACAAAGTTTCGTAAATAATACCTCAATCCCCAGCCGACATCAACCCTAACTTTGTTCAGCTCAATCTCGGACCATGACGGCCACACCAATCCCGAGTCCAGAAAAATGTTCCCACCCAAGCTCTTCCAGAGGGGAAAGCGGTACTCGGCATTGACCAAAAATTTCCCGTTATCCACAAAACGGTTCAGACTGTATCCTCTCATCGCAGTCATCTCCGAACCTCCTCCGAGGACGGACATCTCAAAAAGAGGAATCTCTTCACCCGAGATGTTTTGAACCAGAGTCCTGAATGCCAGCACATCCCGTTGACCGAACAGAAGGATGTACTTTCTGAAATCCAGAGTGAACCGGTAATAGCTCGCATTCTTGTTGCCTAAAAGCTCTGACGCCACATCGCTCTGGAAGATCAGCCGGAATCCTTTTTTCGGATGAATCTGGCTGTCTGAAGTGTCATAACGGACCACAAAGGAAACAAAGGGAGAAAACTGTTCCCCGACCGCCTCCAGTGCATCGGTGAAAGGCATGTCCTCATCCACATCAAAGTAATAGATATTCCTGAAGAAATAGCCCACTTCAACGACAAAACGGGGAAAGAAACCTCTCCCCAATCTCAGAAAAAGCTCCTTTTTCTCGTAAGTGAATTCAGTCTGGTCCTCTTTTCTCGAATCCGCTCCGATGCCGTAGAAATAATAATTCAGGTATTTGTCGTACTCCGCACTGATGTCAAAAGAAAGCGAATACTTTTTCCCTTGACGAATTTCTGTATCGGGGATGGAAAAAGTGAAGACATACCATCTCTCCCCTTTGGTGGAATTGAAAAGGATGAGGTCGAATGATTCTCTTGCGGAAAGAAAATTGACAAGCCTGGCTTTTCCTCCGTATCCGAACCCGATGTCTGTGTCATACATGAGGATCGGGAAAACACTCAGGGATTTTTTTGTCTCTGTTGAGCTCTCCTCAGTCCCCGCACATAAACCTCCTGCAGCCAGGCTGAAAAGCATGAAAAAGAATAAAAAAAGCAATTGCTGAAATCGATTTTTCATCCTGCTCCCCCTTTCATCCTGTTCAAACATAACCAATCCGGATGAAAACATCAATACTGATAGAGAAACCCAGAATGCTCAAAGTCTCTCATCCGTTCATTCGAAGTTTTTTCCAGGTGTTACTCCGCAGGCTCGGATAAACGGTTCTCCTGTGACCATGATTCTTGCCTTGTCAATTCATCCGCAGCAAGTTCGGATGCGGAAACAGGATAGACCTTCTTCTGAGCATGGTCGCGCTGGAAGACAGACAATTTGAAGAGAATGGAGGACAAAAGAAGGGGTCGGAACACACGCCAGACAAGGCTGCCTTTTGTTTTCATCGTCGTGATGAACCGCCACCAGCGCTTGAAAATGCTCTTCCAGGAGTAAAAATGTTTGTTGATCCTCTGGTAAGCCTCAAAAACCTGCTCCGGAGTCACCTTCTTTGGCCTGAAGACAAGATGGTCTCCCTCATAATGAGAAAGGTCATGATCGAATATCCTCCCCTCTGCCTCCACCTGTGTGTGGAAGGGCGTCCCGGGAATCGGGATGGATATGGAAGTCAGTATGGAGCTCGGGTCGATGCCGTCCAGCTCCTCAGGCAGGCTTTGATAGTAGGATGGGGTATCCTCATCAAGAGCCAGCATCATGCCTGTAAAGGTCAGGATCCCGCGCTCTTTGAGTTTTAAAAAAAGCTCTTTGTATTCCTCCACTTTGTTCTGTTTTTTATGGACTGAAGAAAGGCTCGGTTCATTCAAGGATTCCAGCCCGATGAACGCCATGCCGCACCGCGCTTCCACGAGCAGGTCGACAAACTCATCATCATGGAGGCAGTCAAAGCTGAACTGTGTTCCCAGCCCCCAGAGTTTGAGTTTTGCGATCTCCCTTAAAAGATCTTTGGCATACCCAAGATCTCCACCAAGGTTATTGTCAATAAGCATCGCCAGTTTCCGCTTGCGCAGGGGAAGTTTGGCGGTCGACGTCAGGTCACCTATCACATCCTCGATCGGACGGAGGCGGAACGGAGCAGATTGAATCGTCAACTGACAGAAGCTGCACTTGTATTTGCATCCCCGGGTAGCTTCAGTGACGACAGGAACAGCAAAATCTGATTCTACGAGGTCATAACGCGGAGGGGGGATGTTCTCGAGAGAGGGCGCGAACGGGGCCTCATAGACTTTCTTCAGCCTTCCCTTCACCATATCTTCGACGACGCGGGGCCACACTTTCTCTGCTTCTCCCACTACGGTCGAATCCATATGAGGGATCACTTCCTTCGGAAACGTGGATGGATACTTCCCCCCGGCCACCACTATTTTTCCCCGCTTCCTGAACTCTTGAGCGACTTCGTATGCATGGGGCGCACAGTAGTCCATGAAGCTGAGAGCGATGAAATCGGCATCCGTGTCGTAATCGACAGGTCGAACCATTTCATGGAGAAGATCCACCTCGACTATCGGCGGAGTCAATCCCGCCACCAGCGCTCCTGACAGCGGCGGAGCCGGAGAGCGGGCAAAATAAGCCTGTTGTTCCCCAAGATTCTGGAACAGGACGATTATCTGAAGTTTTGGCTTACTCATTGAACACCTCCTGTTTTTCTCTGAGTTTATACGCAATCCTGTCCATCGCCCTCTCCACCAGGCGAGGAAACACACCTTGGGAGAATGTCAGGGCTTTCCCTTCCAGGGACAAGACCAGATTCCTCTTCCCTGACTCAGCCGCCCGGACAATGGCTCTTGCCACCTTCTGTGGAGACGCATACGGCCCGCGGGGGCGGCGGGCCCCTCCCACCTTTTTCTCATTTCTAAAAAAGTCTGTCTGAGTATAGCTCGGATACACGATCATCAGGGAGACACCACTTTCTTTAAGCTCAGAACGAAAGCTCTGGCTGAAGACCGCAAGGGCAGCCTTGCTGGCCCCATACGCTCCCAGGTAAGGGACCCCATGCTTGGCGGCAACAGATGTGATGTTGATGACGAGCCCCTTCTCGGCTTGTTTCAAAAACGGAAGGGCCTCCATCATGCATCGAACAGCGCCGAAGAAATTCACTTCCATCACAGCGCGGAAATCTTCTATGGCTGTGAATTCAGCATTTCCGTAAACGCCTGTGCCCGCGTTGTTGATTAAAACATCGATCCCCCCAAAGCGGCGGACGCACTCTTCAACCATCCTCTTCACATCTTTCCGGCGGGTGACATCACAGCGTGCAATCAACGGTTGGGGGGCTTCCGGAAAAGCAGACTGGATTTCTTCAACCACATCTCTCAGAGAATCAAGTCTGCGAGACGCCAGAGTCAATTTTACTCCTCTGCGGGCAAGCTCAAAGGCAACAGCCTTTCCGATGCCGGAAGACGCACCTGTGATCAGGATTTTCGATCCCTTCATACGTGACAACATGAGATTTTCCTCTTTCATAGATAATGTAATCCCTCCCCCGAGAAAAGTTGTCACTTAGATGTTAAGAGTTTGTTAAAAGTCTGTTAAAAAAAATTTCACAAGTTTGCATGGATGATATACTCGGGAATGGAAAAAGCGACCTTGAGGATTTAGCCTTAACGAATCGAACATCGAGGGAATCTGACGAAGTCAGACGGCGAGTATGTATTGAGCTTGTCCGGAAAAGAGGGAATTGCGAGGAAGAAATGGCTTATTAGTTTGGTGAATAAAGACAGACAAGCGAGTTACGCAGCCGCCGAGAGGGACAGCGAAGGACTGGCGCTCAAAATTTGAAGGGAGCTCTGACATTTCCGAGTATATCACCCGCTCAATCGATATTTCCAGACTACCACGATGAGAAAAACACCCGTGCCCAGGCACATCAGGTTTATGATA
>SOIA01000014.1 GCA_004378665.1 Candidatus Aminicenantota bacterium | reverse complement strand
CCCCTCAATCCGGAGTCATCACCAGGATCGGTCCCGCAGCCGGTGATTCTGTGGAGGCCGGTGCCCTCCTTTTTTCGGTCGAATAGCCCCCCTGATTCTTGAGAAAAAGGAAAAAGGGAACAGGCTACTTTTAATTAAAAAAGTTGCCGGTCCCCTTTTTTCACAGGAATGAAGTTGCTGGCTCTTGGTGGTATAATATGAATGCGGTCCAAATTTATATTTTTGACAAAAAATGTTATATTTACAGGTTATTTTCGCTATAAAAAGGACAGGCCCATTGAGTTTTTATTTTAGGGAAGAGAGGATCTGTTCCCCGTAATAAAGGAATTATCTCCCCGTTCCAAAAATTGTGCATGGTATCGGCAGATTTTATGAATAACGGGTTATGCACAAGCTTATGAATAACAATGAAAATTAAGAGAATCGTTAGATCGCTGATATTCTTTTCGATCATTGCCCTGTTTTTTTTGGGAGCAGGTGTTTTTATCAAGAATATCTTTCTCAGCCAGATCAAAAATAAAATCGAGTCGAGCTTTCATTACGACACTCTTGAAATGTCCTTTTTTCCTCCTGTGCTCATCATGGAGAATGTAAGAACTCGCTCTCCCTCCCCCTTCTTTTCCGCGGAAAAAATCAGCATGAGAATTTCTTACGGATCGTTGCTGACCAAGTCGAGGCCCTTCAGAGTTGTTATCGAACATCCCGTCCTGAGAATTTCAGATGACTCTCAAAAGGAAGATGAGAAGGCCCAAGGAGAATTCGAGCTGTCTTTTCCGGTTCTGGTCGAAGAGGGTTTGATCAAGAACGGAGAATTTTATTTCCAGGGACAAGATATGAGTTTTCAGTCGAGAGGAATAGAAGCTGTTTTCACGCAGCACAGGAGTGAATTTTCTCTGGAGGCAAAGGCCGAGGACAACCTCTTTGAGCCTAGCAGCCCGCTGCCGAGGATGGAGGGAAAGATAGACTGTTTGATCGAGAGCCGGGGACAGAGGATTCATGTGAAAAGACTCAAGATCGATACTAAAGATTTCAGCCTGGAATCGGAAGGCAGCTTGGTCGATCCGTCAAATCCCCAGCTTAACCTCGAGACATCATTCAAAGCCAGCGCGCCGTGGATAATTGAGCTTCTTCATCTGCCTTTTGATTGGGAAGGAAGCACGGAAGGCCGGGGAACTTTAACCAGAGATGAGGAAGGAGTCGCATTCAAGGCTGACTTTTCAAGCAATAATCTCATTTTGAACGGCGTGTTCATGGGAGAACTCAGAGGAAGGATCGATTATCGGGAAGACGTGCAGACCGTCGAGTTCAATTATCAGAAGCGGACATTGCCGAGGGAGTACGTCAAGCTTCGTTTCGCAGGGGATAAAGTCGATGGCACGCTGAAAGGCGCTTTCCTCGATCCAGTCGCAGAATATTTTGATTTGCCGTGGCCGGTCTCCACTCCGGTATGGGGGGAATTTTCAGTCGATAAAAAAAGGCTTGAGGCCGACCTGGAATTCAGAGACGAGTTCTCCCTGTCCGAATCCGAACGTTTTCCTTTCCGGGGCCCAATCAAGTTCCGCTGGAATTTGAAGAAGGAGGTGCTTTTTTCTTCTCCGAGATTCAGCTCTGATTTTGGCGAATTCGCTTTGGATGGGAAGATCAATGTGGGCGAGGACCTGGATATCGCTATTCAGGGCGACGTCACAGACCTCAAAAGAGGCAGGCATTTCCTTTCCGTCTTGCTTTCAAAGAGTTATGCCTTTGCGGAGATTCGCGGAAGCGGCGAAATGGACCTGCAAATATTCGGCGAATATTCTGATCCTCAGGTCAATTCAAGTTTTTCTCTTTCTCCCGGAGGTTTTGGGAAATTCAATGCCCAATCCGTCAAGGGTGAAGCCGAGATCATCAAGGGAGATTTCTTCGGAAGGTTCAACGTAGATGACCCGTACATGAAGGGAAGAATCGGCATCTTCTCCGGCCTGGAGGGCGTGAGAGCAGATGTCCATATGGAGCGGGGCTTCGTGGAGAGAATCTTTCCCGTATTGGATATTGAATTTCCTCTCGAAGGGGAAGCATCAGGGAACTTTGAGATCAGACAAAAGGGAGAGGATATCCGGGTCAAAGGAGATTTTGCCGGTTCCCTCATGAATTTCATTGGCCAGGAACTGAAAGAAGTCAAGGGCAAACTGGAATGGGGGGGAGACTCGCTCTCTCTGTCCGAGCTGCAGTTCGGCATCCATGAAGGAGTGATGAAAGGAGACATCACCCTCGGCTTTACCAGCCGGGAATTCGACATCGACATCCTGGGAGAGGGGATCGACCTCTCCTCTCTGTATTCCGGGATGACAGGAGACCTGAACTTCCTCCTGAACGGAAAGGGCGTGTTTGGCCAGGACTTTGCCCTGGGCCCTTTTGAGATAGAAGACCTTTACCATTCTCCCTTCCAGAAGACCGGAGCCAGGGGACTGGCACGGTTTACTCAATCGGATGGGACACTGGGTCTGGAGCTGATGGGGAATTTTCTGCCCGGTCAGAATTATTTCCACGTGTCTTTCTCGGTCCCCCTCATCGAGGATATGATTTTGGTCGGCATAAGAGGCAGTTTCAACAACCTCGATCTTCTTTTCCCCGGGACAGGCGCGGAAGGGCGCGTGAATTTCCTCGGCGAGGTGAAAGGACCCAAATCCTCTCCTCAGGTAAAAGGAGCGGTTGATTTTAAGGGTTCGGTTTTCCCTCTGCCCGGGTTTGCCCATGCCTTCAGGGATTACTCCGGACTGATGTTCGTGGATAACAACCTGCTCACTTTTCGCTCTCTCCAGGCAAAAATGGGCGGAGGCGATGTGCAGGGAGACGGGGAGTTGAAAGTCGGTCCGGATGGGATCGAGGTGATCGATGTAAGATTGCAGGGAGAGAATTTGCTGCTTTCTCCGGCTGATAGGACGAGGGCACTGGCCGATGGAACGTTGCGCCTGATCAAGGGGCCCGACCAGTTCCTCCTGAAGGGAGACCTCTACGCGCACAGGCTTTCCTGGAGGCGGGAGGTGGATGAGGAGTTCGCTTTTTATTCCACACCTCATTTGCAGATGGAGGAAGAGCCTGGCTTTTTCGATGACCTCTCACTGGATATCCGGTTGCGGGCGGATGACGATGCATGGATGGAGAACTCCATAGGCAGAGTCAGAGGCAGGTTTGATTTGACTGTCAGAGGCAGCGTGAGCGAGCCTGTCATACTGGGTGATATAGAAGTCCTGAGTGGTGAAGTCTATTTTCAGGATAGAGAATTCAAGCTCCTCGTCGGACGCGTGAGTTTCATAAATCCTGTCAGCACCGAGCCCTACATCAGCTTCACAGGTGAGGCATACGTTAAGGATTACAGAGTCACATTTTCTCTCGAAGGCCTGTTGGACAATCTCAATCCTGAATTCACTTCCTCACCTCCCTTGCCCCCCGAGGATGTCCTTGCTTTGCTGGCATTGGGAGAGGCCTTCAAGAGGACGTATTCCTACGATGCCAGCACGCAGCTGAGCTCGACGTCTTTGCTCTCATATCAGCTTTCAGAAGAAGCCATAAAACGCGCCGAGGGGCTCTTCGCCATGGATCAATTCAGGATCGACCCGTTTGTCCAGGGGTCCTCCTCGGCGATAAACGCTCGTTTAACGGTCGGAAAGAAATTATCAAAAAATTTCTTCGTCCTCTATTCCACTAACCTCAACACTCAGAGAGATGAGATCGTGCGGATGGAATGGCAGCTGACAAATGATATCTCTTTGGTCGGAACCCGTAATGAAGAAGGGCGGATAGCATTTGATGTCAAGATTCGAAAGAGGTTTTAATCCCGTGAACATAAAGAAAGCGGTCTTCGGTTTATCTCTTCTCTGTCTGCTATTGGGATTCCTTCCCTTAGAGTCTGTCTCCCAGTCTCTGAGTTCCTCTCCCCGGATCGCCGCTGTTTCCGTTATGGTCGATGGTCAATCCAGTGGAGAAGATATGAAGAAGTTGATCCCGATAAAAGAAGGAGAGCCTTTCTCTTTAAACAGAGTAAGTTCCAGCATCAAGCAAATCTACAAGACAGGACTTTTCTCCGAAATTCAGGTCGTCAAAGAAGGAGACCTCGATGTCCGATTGACTTATCTTCTGACGAGAAAACTCTTCGCTCGAAGGATAGTCTTCCAGGCGGAGGAAAAGCTTCCCCGGCAAAAGTTGAGGGTGAACATCAGTTCGCTGCGGGAGGGCACATTTTTCACGGAGGAGAAACTCGAGAAAGCGGCTGAGGAATTAAAGGAAGCCTTAATTCAGGAAGGGTATTTTCAGCCAGAGATTGAGACCTTCACGAAAAAAGATCCCAAAAGTTCCTCTTTCGATGTTTTCTTCAGAATAATCTCTTTCAAGAAGTTCGTCATCACAGAGATCAGTTTTTCGGGAGATGTGATTCTTCCTGAAGATGAGCTGAGGATTGTCATGAAAAGCAAAGAAGGGAAGAGGCTCATTCCTTCGATGCTTGCCGAGGATATCACAAAGCTCAAGGATGTTTATAGTGCGAATGAATACCAGAGAGCGGAGATCGAGGTCGGAAAAGTCAGATTTGATGAACGAGAAGGAAGTGTTTCACTGTCCCTAATCGTCATTCCCAACGAGAGGATTGAGATTGTGGTGGAAGGAGCGAAGGTTCCTTTAGAGATTTTGCGTCCGATCTGGGAAACACGGATATTTGAAGATTGGGGAGTGAAAGAGGGAGAGGCCAAGATCCTGGGCCACATGAGGAAGAAGGGATATCTTTTTGCTTCGGTCACATCATCTATAGAGAGAGAAGATAACAGGATGCGCGTGATTCATACTGTGACTCCGAATGAAAAGAACAAGATTTTGAAAATTTCATACAACGGATTGAATTATTTTGCCCCCTCTCAGTTGGAAGCCGAGCTTGGTGTGAGAGAGAGGACTCCTCTTCTGAAATGGATAGACGGGCAAAGGTTGTTGGATCTGCCCGAAGAGATTGAGTTTCTGTATGAGTTGAATGGATTCCCGGATGCGCATGTCGATACAAACTTTGTGCGGAAGAGAAATGGAGTGGAAGTTCTGTTCTTTATCCAGGAGGGCAACCAGCAGAAGATCCAAAGGATTTCTTTTGAAGGAGCCCGTTCATTCGATTCGAGAGTTTTGTTTGAGCAGATTGGCAGTTCCGAAGGCGGGCCGTTTGTCCCGCTCAACCTGCAAAAAGACATGGAAAAATTGGAGAGTCACTACTTGAACCAGGGCTTCCGCGGAACAGAGATCACGGCCAGGATTGATGAAGCGGGAGATGATCTGTTTTCTGTCACATTCAGGATAAACGAAGGGAACAAAGTCAAAATTGAGAAGATTATCATTACTGGAAACGATACGACAGGTCGAAAGGCCATTCTCCGCGAGTTGAGGATCAAAGAAGGTGACTATGCTCGTTCTAACGGGATTAGAGAGTCGAAGAGGAGGCTTGAGCGGCTGGGGATTTTCACGAGTGTGCAGATCGAGGAGATATCTCTCTCTCCTGAACGTGAAAATGTTGTCATCAAAGTTCGAGAGGGAAAGAGAAATTATGCCAGTTTGGGATTAGGCCTGGAAACAGCGACTAAGCCTGAAGCATTCGGAATCTGGGATGTGCCTTGGAGACTGAGGGGAACCGCTGAATTCATCCGGAGCAACGTCTTTGGTTCTGCGGGTCAAGCCAGTCTTGTCGGCCAGTACAGCCTCGCGGACAAGAGAGCGGTGCTCTCCTGGGATCAGCCATATTTCTTCGGCCTTCCCGTCGCGACTTCCTGGAACACCTGGGTGGAGCAGATTTACCGCGAAAGTTATACCTCTGACGGCAAGGGGATGAGTTTGACAACGATCAAGCGCGTTTCAGAGAAGGTGACGTTTTTAGCGTCCTTGAAATGGGCGGAAACGACTCTCATTGACCTTCAGATCGAACCGAATGAGGTTGACCGGCAGTTTTCTCCATATTCCGTGACTTCGATCACCGGGAGCTTTATCTGGGACAGGAGGGATGATCCGATTAATCCGCATAGAGGATCTTTTCTCAGCCTCGCGCTGGAGAAAGCCTTTCCCCTTCTGGAAGATGAATCGAATTATATAAAGACGTTCATCAGAAACCAGCATTATGTGCCCATTTTGTCCGACATATTCTTTAACATGACTTTTCGTCTGGGATTCGGCGGCGGAAAGATGAACATTCCGATTCATGAGAGGTTTTTTGCCGGTGGAAGCAATTCTTTTCGCGGAGAAAGGTTTGATGAACTGGGTCCCGTCGATGAGGTCTCGGGAAAACCTGTCGGAGGAGAGGCCTTGCTGCTGCTGAATTTTGAGGTCACTTTTCCGATTCTTTCGGCGCTCAAGGATTTGAGGGGCACTTTCTTTTACGATGTCGGTAACGTCTTCGAAAGAATAGAGGATATCGCGTTAGTCTCTATGCAGAATGCGGTGGGCTTCGGGATTCGGTACAGGACTCCACTGGGTCCGATACGTCTGGAATTGGGCTGGAATCTGAATGATCCCAGGGAGGAAAGAAAACCTCTGGTTTTCTTCACGATCGGAAACCTCTTCTGATGAATATGCAGAGAATGAAACGAGCGGCAATACTCTTTCTCCTGAGCGCGTTCATCGGTTCGACTTTCATTTTTTCCGGCTCACAAATGGTCGACCGTATCGTGGCTGTCGTGAATGAAGAGGTCATCACCTTGACCGATGTGCGGATTGCTGAAGCCTTCGGGCTTTATGCGGAAGAGATTGGAGAAGAAGCGGAAGATCCTCGTTCGTTGATCCTCCAGAAATTGATCGACCAGAAGGTGGTGATTCAGTTGTCCGGGGAGGAAGTGTTGATAGATGCGGAGAGGCTCGATGAGAACCTGATGCGGATCACGCAGAGGCTGGGAGCCGATGAAGTCGAGAGGAGGCTAACGCATTTTGGCCTGGATTGGGAGAATTTGAAGGATTTCCTCCGGGAGAAGATGGCTTATCAAACGATCATATCGGAGAGATTCAGCAGGGCGAACCCTGTCAGCTTGAAGGAGATCGAAGAGTATTACCAAAGGAGTTATGTTCCTGTTCAAAAGGAAAAAGGAGTCGAACCGATGCCGATGATGGAAATCCTCGATGAGATTGAATCCGGCATCAAGCAGGAGAAGATCAAGGCTCAGATCCAGGATTGGATAATGAATTTAAGGGATAAATCTGATATTCAGGTCATCAAAGGCGGTTTGAAATCGCCTGAGTAGATCAATAAAGGAGTCGAGATGAGTGGTGCGGCTTTTTTATTCCCCGGACAGGGTTCCCAGGCAGTGGGGATGGGGAAAGATTTTTATGAATCTTCGCCTCAGGCACAGGAGATTTTCGCGAGGGCAGATGAGGCACTCGAGTACAAGATCTCAAAGCTTTGTTTTGAAGGACCTGAGGACGAACTGAAGCTGACACAGAACACGCAGCCCGCTCTCCTTGCAGTCAGCTATGTGGCATATGTTCTTCTTGGAAAGAACGCCAGTATTGCTGCCGGTCACAGCCTGGGTGAGTATTCGGCTCTCGTGGCTGCCGGCTCTTTGGGATTCGAGGATGCGCTCCGCCTTGTCCACAAAAGAGGAAAATACATGCAGGAAGCCGTCCCTGTGGGCGTGGGGGCAATGGCCGCAGTCCTGGGATCTGACTACGAAGATGTGGAAAAGGCTTTGGCAAATGTCACGGATGGAGTGGTTGAGATCGCGAACTGGAACAGTCAGGAACAGGTCGTCATTGCCGGGCATAAAGAGGCTGTCGAGAAAGCTCTGGCTCTGATCAATCCCCCCAGGTTTGTGATGCTCCCGGTGAGCGCGCCGTTTCACTGCCGCCTCATGAAAAGCGCGGAGGAGAAGCTCTCTTGTGATCTGGATGATGTCGAATTCAAAGACCTGAATTTTCCGATAATCACCAACGTGGACGCAAAAATAATCCACAAAGGTGATGAGGCGAGAGATTCCCTGAAAAGACAGGTGACCCGTCCGGTCCTCTGGTACAGGTCGATGGAAATACTGAACGAGGAAAATATCGATGTGCTGGTGGAATTGGGGTCGGGAAAAGTGCTGTCCGGGTTAGGCCGAAGAATCAGCCGCCGCTGGGAGTCATCTCCGACTCTGATGAATGCAGAGGATCCGGAGTCCCTGGAAAAGGTCAGGGCCTCACTTTGAGGGCTCTGTGGAGAGGATGCCGGGTCCGTATTTGACAAAGTATTGCACGGAGGATATGACAGCCGTAGCGATCACGATCCAGAGCCCGATCTGAGAAAGGAAGGAGAAACTCCCCAGGTATTTCTCTCCCAGTATCAATAATACTATCGTGATGGATTCGAACAGCATTTTAAGTTTGGCGAGCCTGTTCGCGGAAATGATGATTCCCTTTGAAGAGGCGAGCGCTCTGAATCCCATGACCGCGATCTCCCGTCCCAGGATTATGATGACCATCCAGGCGGAGACAGCCCCCAATTCGACAAGGCAGATAAAAGCGGATGCGATCAGCAGTTTGTCCGCGACCGGGTCCAGGAGCTGACCCGTGGCCGTTATCTGCTTTCTTCGCCTCGCCAGGATTCCATCGAGCGTGTCCGTGAATGCGGCCACGATGAATATGGCTACTGCGGTCAGTTCTTTCCCTTCGAAATCAGTGAGGAGAGCGACGACAAGTCCAGGGATCAGCAGGATTCTCAATAGAGTGAGGAAGATGGGGAGATTCATTTTAAGAGATATACTACAGCCTATCCCCGTTGTCAATATTGGGGTCAGGCTTTGATAACTTTGATAGAATAAGGGACGGGATACTTTTTCTTCAAGAAGGGGGACAGTCCCTACCTTTCTTTAATTAAGGACTGAATGGGACAGTCCCCGAAGAAAAAGTATCCTGTCCCCTTTTTTATTGAAAAAACAAACCTCTGCGAGTATAGTGAATTCAAGAAAATGGCCAAAAAAAATTCCACCACGCCGATGATGCAGCAGTACCAGAAGATCAAGAAAGATCATCAGGATGCGCTTCTCTTTTTCCGGCTCGGAGATTTCTACGAGATGTTTTACCAGGACGCGAAAGTCGCCTCCGCAGTGATGGAGATCGCTTTGACATCCCGCCAGAAAGTTCCGATGTGTGGAATTCCTTATCATGCCGCCGAATCCTATCTCGCGAAGCTTCTCAAACGGGGATTTAAGGTGGCCATCTGCGAGCAGGTGGAGGACGCCAAGCAGGCGAGAGGAGTTGTCAAAAGAGATGTGGTCAAGGTCCTGACTCCGGGAACCGCGGTCGAATTTGAGCTCGAGGAATCTAAAGAAAGTACCTACATTGCCAGTTTATACTTGGAAGATAAGGGTTGGGGACTGGCCTTGATTGATTTGTCCACAGGGCAGATGAAAACCGCTCAGAGCGATTCTCAGGAGAAAAGGATTCTTGATGATGAGCTTTTCAGGATTGCTCCGAAGGAAATCATCTTCCCGGAGGGCCAGGAGGAGAGACTGGCCGAAGTCCTCTCACGCAACAACATGGTGTCGGTCTTGAAAAGTCCCCTGGAGGATTGGGTATTTGATTATTCCCAGGCGAAAAGTATTCTGGAGGGACATTTCCAGGTCAAGTCTCTGGCGGGATTCGACCTGGAGGATAAAGACCTTGCCGTCTCAGCGGCGGGTGCCCTTCTGGATTATCTGAAAAAGGTGAGGAAGGATTCCCTTTCTCTGATTCATAAAGTCTCGTATATCCAGCCCGGCATCCAGATGATCCTGGATGCGGCGACGATAAGGAACCTGGAGCTCGGGAAAAACTTGAGGGACGGGGGCCTGAAGGATTCACTCCTCGATATCATCGATTTCACCGTGACTTCGATGGGTGGAAGGCTCATCCGGAACTGGCTTCTTCAGCCTCTGCTCGACTGCTCCGAGATCAACCGAAGGCTGGAGACTGTCTCGGAGTTTCTCGATCACATCATCGAACGGCAGGAGTTGAGAGCGGGCCTGAAAGAGATTTTCGACCTTGAGCGCCTCACGGGAAAGATTTCTCTGGCGGTCGCCCACGCGCGTGACCTCGTCTCACTGAAAAAATCCCTTCTGCCTCTCCCTCATATTCAAAAAACCATCAAGCCTCTCACGGCCAAGATAGTCAAACAGATCCGAAAAAATTGGGACGATGCCCGGGACCTCGTGGAATTGATCGACAACGCGATCCTGGAAGAACCCGCTTTTCTGTTGACCGAGGGAGGAATCATCAAGGATGGGTACAATTCCGAACTGGATGAACTGAGGAAATTGAGCCATTCCGGAAAAAGCTTCATCTCCCTTCTCGAGAAAAAGGAAAGAGAGAGAACAAAGATCTCTTCCCTTAAGATACGCTACAACAAGGTGTTCGGTTACTACATCGAAGTCACCAAGCCGAATCTGTCCCTTGTTCCTGAAGAGTATATCCGGAAACAGACCCTGGCGAATTCTGAGCGGTACATCACACCAGAACTCCAGGAGTATGAAGAGAAGGTCCTGAATGCCGAGGAGCGGATCAATGAGCTGGAGTACGACCTGTTCCTGGAAGTCAGGGAGAGGATCTCGAAGGAGACTATAAGGCTCCAGAAGATCGCTTCGGCGATCGCCGTCCTGGATGTCCTTTCCTCGCTTGCTGAGCTCGCTTCCGTCCGGAATTATAGTCGTCCGGAGATCCATTCTAAGGACAGGATAAGGATCGTGGAGGGCCGCCATCCTGTCATCGAGGTTACAAACGACGAGCCTTTTATCCCCAATGACACATTCCTCGACCGGGAGGGAGACCAGATTCTGATCGTGACCGGGCCGAACATGGGAGGAAAGTCCACTTACCTGAGACAGGTCGCTTTGATCTGTATCATGTCCCAGATGGGTTCTTTTGTTCCTGCGCGCGAAGCGGAAATCGGCGTGGTCGACCGCATTTTCACCCGCATCGGCGCCATGGATTTTTTAAGCGTGGGCCAGTCCACCTTCATGGTGGAAATGCTCGAGACTGCCAGGATCTTGAACAACGCCACGGAGAAAAGCCTGATCTTGCTGGATGAGATAGGGAGAGGAACGAGTACTTTTGATGGATTGAGTATCGCCTGGGCTGTCGCGGAACACCTCCATGAAAAAGAAGATATCAGGGCCAAAACCCTGTTCGCGACTCATTACCACGAGTTGACCGAACTGGCTTTAACGTTATCTCGGATCAAAAATTATCACGTGACCGTGAAAGAGAGAAAGGACGATATTGTTTTCCTGAGAAAGATCGTTTCCGGACCTTCAGACCAGAGCTATGGAATTCATGTGGCCAAGCTTGCCGGGATTCCCCGGGCTGTTGTGGACAGAGCCAAAGAGATCCTTTTCAACCTGGAGAAACAGGAGCTGGATGATGCCGGACTCCCGAGGCTCTCTTACCGCTCTTCGAAAAAACGGGAAAAAGCCCAGCTTCTTCTGTTCAAGGAAGATAAAGAGCAGGAACTGCTCAAAGACATCAAAGAAATGATCGAGACGTGTCAGATATCTGAGATGGCCCCCCTGGATGCCTTGAATATGCTCAACCAGCTCAAAAAAAAGATCAAAGACGAAGAGGATGAACAGGGCGAAAAAGGATAGACAGGTAAAGGAAGGGGGGAGAGGCATACGGGAAACGGCCGCTTGCGCTGGTTGCTATTCGCTGGACAACTGAGAGATGCGAGCGTTGAGCGGGTTGCAGGAGATAAATTCCGGGACAGGATTAGGAGTTTTCCGGCTCGTCGCTGATCTCTAAATCGCCTTCTTCGTCTTCTTCATCTTTGCCGGCAAAATCCTCATCTTTGTATCCCGGATTTTCTTCGTAAGACATTTCTCCTTCTTCCTCTTTGCGTTGAGCGAGAGCGGCTTCGAATTCATCTTTATCTTCGTAGCGCCTGAGATAATTCGATGTCGTGTCGCTGTAGCAAAGTTCCAGGTAGTCCTCTTCGATCTTGCAGAATACGGATTTGCAGTGTCCAACCTGGAGGTCTCCTACCGTTTCACTGGATTTTGCCGCGTTACTTATGGCATCCAGGGTCAACCAGCTCATGACTTCGATTTCTTCCATTGGTTCCTCAACAAAAAAATAACAAATTTTATAAAATTGTCAAGAAGAAAAATTGAAAAATTTCCATGAAAAAGAAAACAGGCAACTTTTTCTTCGGGGACTTTCCCATTCAGTCCTTAATTAAAGAAAGAGAGGGACTGTCCCCCTTCTTGAAGAAAAAGCAGCCTGTCCCCTTTCTTCTTGGGAAGCATTGGCTACAGCCCCTGCAGTATCTGCTCACTTGTCATCTTGACATGTCAGGGTTCGAATATTTAAATAGAGGAGGAGTGCACAATGAAATGGGATAAATTCACTGTCATGGCGCAGGATGCCTTCCAGATGGCCCAGTCCCGAGCCGAAGAACGGGGCAATCAGGAGCTAAAACCCGAGCATCTTCTCTGGGCTTTTTTAAACCAGGAAGATAACATCGTCAATTCGATCTTGGGGAAGATCGGGATCAATCCCTCGAAAATACTCGAAGATTTGGAATCAGAGCTGGACAAAATTCCCAAGATCGAGGGAGGCGACGATGTCTACATGTCTTCCTTGATGAGAAAGATCATGAACAGTGCGCAAAAAGAGGCCGATAAACTCAAGGATGAATTCATATCGACCGAGCACCTTTTGCTTGCGATCCTGAAAGAAGAATCCTGCGGGGCCAGCCGGATTCTCACAGAGAACGGAGTGACAGAAGACTTGCTCCTCAAAGCCTTGATGGCTTTAAGAGGTTCTCAGAGAGTCACAGATCCTCAGCCGGAAGCAAAATACCAGGTTCTCGAGCGCTATGCGCGGGATATCACCGAACTGGCCAGACAGGGAAAGTTGGACCCGGTCATCGGGCGCGAAGACGAGATCAGGCGTGTCATCCAAGTTCTTTCACGGAGAACAAAGAACAATCCGGTGCTGATCGGTGAAGCCGGTGTGGGCAAGACAGCCATCGTGGAAGGACTGGCCCAGCGCATCGCCAACGGAGACGTCCCGCAGCCCCTTAAGAACAAGCGGCTCGTCGCCCTGGATATCGGTGCCCTGATCGCGGGTGCCAAATACAGGGGAGAGTTCGAGGACAGACTGAAAGCAGTGCTCAAGGAGATCAAGGAGGCAGAGGGAGAGATCGTACTTTTCATCGACGAGCTGCACACGATCATCGGTGCAGGGGCTGCCGAGGGTGCTGTCGACGCTTCAAACATGATGAAGCCTCCTCTGGCAAGAGGAGAGATTCGCTGTGTGGGAGCAACGACTCTCAATGAGTACAAAAAGCACATCGAGAAGGATGCGGCCCTGGAGAGGAGATTTCAGCAGGTCTACGTGGGAGAGCCTTCAGTGGAAGAGACCGTCTCTATCCTGAGAGGACTGAAGGAGAAGTATGAGGTGCACCATGGAGTGGAGATCAAGGATTCGGCCATTGTGGCAGCGGCCACTCTTTCCAACCGGTACATCGCTAACCGCTATCTTCCTGATAAGGCCGTCGACCTGATAGATGAAGCGGCTTCCCGCATCAGAATTGAGATAGACAGCATGCCCGAGGAGATTGACGAGTTGGAAAGAAGGATCATCCAGATTGAGATTGAAAGACAGGCCTTGAAAAAAGAAAAGGACAGGAGCGCCAAGGAAAAACTGGACAAATTGAGCAAAGAGCTGGCTGACCTGAAAGAAAAGTCTTCTGCCCTCAAGGCCCATTGGCAAAGGGAGAAAGAACTGATTGATGCTCTGAATAAGCTGAAAGAGCAGATGGATTCCCTTAAAGTCGAGGAACAGAACGCGGAAAGGGTCGGTGATTTAGAGAAGGTGGCTGAGATCAGGTACGGGAAGCTGGTCGAGACAGAGAAGCAAATGAAGGAAACAGCCGGGAAACTGGCAGAGGTCCAGAAGGACAAAAAAATGCTCAAGGAGGAAGTCGACGAAGAGGATGTGGCGGAGATTGTCTCCAAATGGACGGGAATCCCTGTCTCGAGAATGCTCCAGGGAGAAGTGGAGAAACTGGTGAAGATGGAATCTGTCCTGGCAGAGAGAGTCAAAGGACAGGAGCAGGCCCTGCGAGCTGTCTCGGATACCATACGACGGGCGAGAGCCGGCATCCAGGATGCGTCCCGACCTCTGGGCTCGTTCATCTTTCTGGGTCCTACCGGAGTGGGCAAGACCGAGCTCGCTCGTGTCCTGGCCGAGTTTCTCTTTGATGATGAAAAGGCGATGGTCAGGCTCGACATGTCCGAATACATGGAGAAGCACACGGTTTCGCGGTTGATCGGTGCTCCTCCCGGTTATGTGGGCTATGAAGAAGGAGGGCAGCTCACCGAAGCGATAAAACGCAGGCCCTATTCGATCATCCTCCTGGATGAGATCGAGAAGGCCCATGCCGATGTGTTCAACATTCTGCTCCAGATTCTGGATGATGGCCGCTTGACAGACGGAAAGGGACGGACGGTTGATTTCAAGAACACGATCATCATCATGACGTCCAACCTGGGAAGTCAGGTGATTAAAGAATTCAGCCAGGACTTTGAGAAAATGGAAAAAGAAGTGATGGCCATTACGGAGAGCCATTTCAGGCCCGAGTTCTTAAACCGGGTGGATGAGGTCATCATTTTTAAGGCTCTTTCTCAAGATGTCATCCTGGAGATCGTCGATATCCAGATCGATGAGCTGAGAGAGCGGCTTGGCGGTAAGAAAATAGATATGGAGTTGAGTCAAGAAGCGAAAAAACTGCTGGCCGAGAGGGGATATGACCCGGTCTACGGGGCAAGGCTCTTGAAAAGGACGATTCAGAAAGACATCCAGAATCCTCTGGCGCAGAAGATCCTGGAAGGCGAATATAAAGAGGGAGATAAGGTCAAGATTGGCGTGAATACCAAAAAAGAATTGGTTTTCAGCAAGAAATAGATGGGGTCAGGCCTTGATAACTTTGATAACGTGTGGAATGCCAAGATTCGCTCTAAAGGACTAAAAAGAAAAAAGTGTTAATAATCAGACATGCTTTTGAGAGCTTCATAATTATCAAAGTTA
>SOIA01000125.1 GCA_004378665.1 Candidatus Aminicenantota bacterium | reverse complement strand
AGAATCCAAAATTGAAATTCCAGGTCACATACCATTGAGATTCTTGAATGAACTCCTCCTGAGACAGGATGCCCATGTTCCATTTATTCAAAGCCTCCTGATGGCTGACCGGGAACATCTCTAAACCGACTGCTAGATTTCTCTCCTGTTCATGCAAGGCTTGGATGATTTTCAACTGGATGTCATGCATGGGCAGGCTGTTATGCGTCTCCCCGATATACACAAAATCGCTCTCCTGCATTTCCTTGATCATTCTGGAAAAAGGGATCGCTTTCCCCTCTCGAGCGGAATATATCTTCCCGGGAGAAACATCCATCGTTTTATCTCTGAGCTTTTTGTTCCCGAGTTTTAGGGTCAAAGTTATATCCTCTTCATCCGACCCGCTGAGAAATGATGCCATGAAAAACAATACGGCAAGTGCAGAAATTTTTTTCATTTTCATATTACGTCTCCGTTTTATATTTTTGTATCTTATCTCTGACTTTTCCCGGATGTCAATCGACAATTCCTGAAATTCTGGAGAAAGATGATTCAGAGTATACAGCCAGACTGTATTCTAACTCAGAACCGCAGCACTTAACACCATAAAAACTTTCTCCTCTTCATGACAAAAGCTTCTCCGGCAGCTATTCATCTCATGCGCCCCTTTTCCAGTTTACATTCCAACGATGGAGAACTATACTTCCAACACACATCTCAGATGACAGCCGACCGAAAAACAGACACCAAAAAAACTATCCGGATATTTGCGGCCGCGTCCTTCCTGAATGATCTGGGCTCTGACATTATCTACCCTATCTGGCCTCTCTTTCTCACCACAGTCCTTAAAGCCAACATGGCAGCGCTTGGTTTTCTGGATGGACTGGGTGATTCTCTTGTCTCTCTCTCCCAGGCCGCTTCCGGATACATCTCTGACAGGATCAAAAAAAGGAAAGCTTTCATCTGGACAGGCTATATCTTCGGGGCCTTATCCAGAGTGGGGTATGCCCTCTCTTCAGCCTGGACACATCTCATTCCATTCCGGGTTCTCGACCGGTCAGGAAAGATCAGGAGTGCGCCAAGGGACGCCATCGTGGCCGACATCTCAGACGATACAAACAGGGGCAAGAACTTCGGGCTGATCCGGGCAATGGATCATCTGGGAGCAGTATTCGGGATTTTGATATGTATTTTTCTTTTAAGTGTACTGGGATACAGGATTCTCTTTGCCCTGGCAGCACTCCCCTCTCTTATCAGTGCAGCTCTAATCTTTTTCTTGATCAAAGAGAGAAGATCAGAAAGGCTCAGGATCTACAAGGGGATTTCTTTGAAGGACCTGGACAGAAACTTCACTCTCTTTCTCGTGCTCAGCTCTATCTTGGCTTTGGGAGCTTTCAGTTATTCTTTCCTTCTGATATACGCGAAAGAATTCGGGTTCAACGTCACTTTTGTTCCTGTCCTCTATCTGATCTTTACGGTCGTAGCATCTCTTCTCTCTTATCCCTTCGGGAAGCTCTCGGATCGGATAGGGAGGAAACCCGTTCTTTTACTTTCTTACCTCTTCTGGATAATAGTCTGTCTCAGCGTAATCTCCAGGCCTGATCGCTTCATGATAGTCCTCGTGTTTATTTTTTACGGGGCTCACAAAGGAGCCCTCGAGCCTGTGCAGAAAACGCTCGTCTCCGAACTGGCTCCCTGCAAATTCAGAGCGAGCTGTCTCGGAGGATTCCAGATGGTGACTGGTTTGTGCGCGCTTCCCGCTTCTTTCATCGCAGGAGTGCTCTGGGAGATCCTCGGGATGTCTGCGCCTTTTTATCTTTCGCTCATCCTGACAACCGTGTCAGGCGGAATGCTGCTCTTCGTCAAAGAGCACTAAAGTCCTTCTCCTCTCGATGCTTTATCCTCCTTTTTCATTTATCGTGTAACGAATTTCAAGATTCTTGCGTATTACTAAATAAAAGGAAAGCAAATGCTGATAAGCAATAAAGTGATTTTAAAATGAGGTTGGCATAATAATTGCTCTTTAATAGGGCAAAAGACCAAAATTCACGTATATAGGGATGAACTCGGGAAAAATTTCACAGACGGCTGCATATAATCTTTACACCGCAGCGGGGAATGAGCAAAAGGAGGCTGTAATCCATGAAACTTAAAATCAATGTTCTCCTCTGGATCTGTGTCATGTGCGCAGTCCTGGTGCCCTGCCTTCATGCGCAGGCCGAACAGGAAGATATCGAAGAATTAAAAAAGAAAGCCCCGAAGATCTTCGTCGACTGCGATTTCTGCGACATCGACCATATCCGCAGAGAAATCACATTCGTGAATTATGTCTGGGACAGGAAAGAGGCCGATGTCCACATACTCGTCACTCTGCAGAGAACGGGTAGCGGTGGACGGGAATACACGCTGGCGTTTATCGGGCAGAAGGAATTTGACGGGATGAACAACACGTTGAAGTATTATACCAGCCAGGACGCCACAAAGGATGAAATCCGGCAGGGGCTCGTGGAAGTCATCAAAAAGGGCCTGATGCCCTATGTCGCAAACACTCCGATTGCCGACCGCGTCTCTATCTCATTCAAGGAAGAAGTCAAACCCACCGCTGTGGAAGACAAATGGAATTTCTGGGTCTTCAGCGCCAGCTTGCGCGGTTTTTTTGACGCGGAAAAAACGAGTGAATACAATTCCATACACGGTTCCCTTTCTGCGAACAGGACAACAGATGAGTGGAAGATCAACACATCCATCTCCGCCAGTTACAACGAAAGCAAGTTCGAAATTGGGGATGAAATTCTTACCTCTTCATCCGAGAGCAGACGTTTCAGCGGCCTGATAGTCAAAAGTCTGAGTGAACACTGGTCCATCGGGGGTTATCTTTCCGCAGTCTATTCAACTTACAGCAATATTAATCTGAGAATCAGCCCTGCTCCAGCCATCGAGTACAATGTATTCTCGTATTCTCAGTCCACCCGAAGACAGCTCCGTTTTCTGTACAGGTTGAATTACAGTTACAATGACTACATTGAAGAGACTATGTACGGCAAATCCACTGAATCCCTCTGGCAACAATCCCTCTCTGCCACCTTAGAGTTAAAAGAAAAGTGGGGAGAGGTCAGCACGACGCTTCGAGGCTCCCACTATTTTCACGATTGGAGTAAAAACTCGTTAACCATATTCAGCGAATTCTCCGTTCGCATCATTAAGGGCCTGAGGCTGAGTCTGTTCGGAAGCTACGCGGCCATCCATGACCAGTTGGCTCTCCCCTCAGCCGGAGCGACTCCAGAAGAGATTCTGTTGAGGCGAAGAGAGCTGGCCACGACCTACAGATACTTTTTTTCAGTCGGATTCAGCTATTCCTTCGGCTCCATCTTCAGCAATGTCGTCAATCCTCGCTTCGGAGGTGGAGGAGGCGGATTTTTCATCTATTAATCACAAAGAACGCTCAGGCCAGCGGATTCCGGAAACACGCAACTTCTTCTATTTTTCTTCTTCCTCCGGTTTGATCCGGCCCTCTTTGACAGCATCGCTGACGATTTTCTGCTGGAGCTGGCCCGGGACCTCTTCATAATGAGAAAATTCCATGAGATAGGACCCTCTGCCTCCTGTGATCGAAGTGAGAGTTGGCTCAAAATCCAGCATTTCAGCCATCGGAACCACTGCCTTGATTATTCGCAAAGTCCCTTTCTGCTCCATTCCTTGAACCTTCCCCCTTCTTCCGTTGAGGTTTCCCATGATATCTCCCATGTAGGCTTCAGGAGAATAGACTTCGATGTTCATGATGGGTTCGAGCATTGTCGGCTTGGCTCCCTTCATTCCTTTTTTAAAAGCCATGGAAGCCGCGATCTTGAAGGCAATATCAGAGGAGTCCACATCGTGATAGGAACCGTCATACAGGATGACTTTAAAACCAACAGCCGGATAGCCTGCCACCACGCCTTTTTTCCGCGCTTCCTGGATTCCTTTTTCGATAGAGGGGATATAGTTTCTCGGAATGGATCCACCGAATATCTTGTCCTCAAATTCAAAATCCTGTCCCCTGGGCAGAGGTTCCATCTTTATCTTAACATCCCCGTACTGCCCACGCCCCCCTGTCTGTTTCTTGTATTTTCCCTGGACATCCGATTTCCCTTTAATGGTCTCCTTGTACGGGATTTTAGGCGGCTTGAGCGCAACATTCACGTCATACCTCTTTTTCAAACGATCGATGATAATCTCCACATGGAGCTGCCCGTTTCCGGAAATGATCAACTCATTGGTTTCAGGCTCCCTCTCTATCCTTACTGTCGGGTCTTCTTCTGTGATCCGATGAACGGCTTGAGAGATGCGATCCTCATCCGCCCTAGTTTTCGGTTCAATGGCAAATGAGATGGATGGCTCGGGAAAGACAATGGAAGAAAACTTTACAGAAGCTCCTTTTACACACAGAGTATCTCCTGTGGATGTACCTTTTAATTTGGCGGTCGCCACAATGTCGCCGACTTTCGCCTGTCCCGCAGGAATCTGTTCCTTCCCCTTCATGAAGAAAAGGCCTCCTAATTTCTCTGTGATATCTTTGCTCGAATTCGTTACAGTGGCATCAGGATTAACCTTTCCAGAAAAAATTCTCATCAAAGAAATTCTTCCTGTGTAAGGATCAGAAATCGTTTTGAAGACGAGCGCTGAGAATGGCTCATCCGGAGAAGGTTTTGTCGTCCCTTTTTCCCCTTCTATCTCTCCTCTTTCCACGGGTGAAGGGAAAAAATTCACAATCCCGTCAAGGATAGGCTGTGTTGCGATATTCATGAGAGCAGAAGCGACAAATACAGGAAAGAACTGCCTGTTGAAAATGCTCTTCTTGAGACCTTCAATCAGTTCCTGTGAGGAGAGCTCTCCGTTTTCAAAATATTTTTCCATCAGCTGTTCATCGTTTTCAGCGACCATCTCTGTCAGCTCTTCGATCTTCTTCTCTGCTTCCTCTTTCATATCTTCGGGAATCTCTTCTTCCTTGAATTTTCCGCTTTCGTCTTTTTCAAAGATGAAAGCTTTCTTGCTGATCAAGTCCACTACTCCGGTGAAATTCTCCTCCTCACCTATCGGAAGCTGGACAGAAACCGCTTGGCGGCCGAAAAACTGATGGATAACTTCCATGGTTCGGGAGTAGTTGGAATTTTCCCTATCCAGTTTATTGATGATCAGAATTACGGGAAGCTTGGCCTCTTCGAGCATCTCCCATACTTTTTCCGTTCCAACCTCTACACCTGCCACTCCACACACAAGTACCAGCCCCGCATCCACGGCTCTTAGACTGGCTCTTGTATCCCAGAGAAAATTCGTGTAACCCGGGCAGTCCACGAAGTTGATCTTACTGCCGTTCCACTCTGTAAAACACACAGCGGAGTTGATGGAAATGTTCCTCTCTATCTCATCAGGATCATAATCCGTCACCGTGTTTCCCTTGTCCACTTTCAGGAGCCTGGAAGTCGCTCCAGAATTGAATAAAAATGCAGAAGTTAAAGACGTTTTCCCTGAGGAACCGTGACCGACAACAGCAACGTTTCTGATTTTATCCACATCATAATCTTTCATCTTGAAGCCTCCAAAAAGATACTGAATTCGTTTTATTGTCTATTGAATGGTTGACTATTTTAAAGAACCAGCAACGGATATAATACAACAAAAATTCCTTCCTTCTCAAGAAAAAATTTAGAATCGGTAGAATTGTAGAATTATAGCTTATCTAAAAAATCCTTCAAATCCTTGGGCATTGGAGACGAAAATTCGATACGCTGTTCTGTATCTGGATGCATAAAAGAAAGCCCAGACGCGTGGAGGAAAAGGCGTGGAACGTGGATTTTTGTCTTTCGACGTCCATAGCGAGTATCCCCAACGAGAGGATGGCCGGAAGTTGCCAAATGGACCCTTATCTGATGCGTCCTCCCTGTGAGAGGTCGTATCTCCAACAGGGTGAATTCTTCGTACTCTTTTTGAACAGAGTACTGCGTCAGCGCATCTTTGGGCTTTTTCGTACTGACCGATATCCTTTCCCCGTGTTTCACATGACGCCCGATAGCCCATTTGAACTCACCTTTTTTCTCGGGCATCTTCCCCCATACAAGTCCCAGATAGAGCTTCTCAACCTCTCTCCGTTTGAACTGCCGCTGGAGTTGAGAATACGCATTCCCGTTTCTGGCGATCACCATCAATCCAGATGTCTCTTTATCCAATCGATGAACAATCCCCGCCCTCTCTTCCGGGCCAACACCCTCGATATCCGGAAAATGGAAAAGCAGCGCATTGACCAGCGTGTGTGTCCTGTTGCCCGCTCCGGGATGGACCACCATCCCCGAGAGCTTGTCAACAACAAGGATAGTGTTATCGCTGTAAACCATATCTAAAGGAATATCTTCCGGCTGAATCCCTTTAGGCTCTGGGAGCTCATACTCAATTTCCACTCTCTCCCCTTCTTTCAGCCTGTGGCTTGACTTACTGACGACTCCATTGACTCTGACTCTCTTTGCTTCAATCAGCTTTTTAATCTGGGACCGTGTCAATTCACTGATTCTTTCAGATAAAAACACATCGAGCCTTTGACCCAAGCCAGATAAGGGAGTTGCGATGAATTCTTTTTTAGGCACTTTTTCTTTTTCTCAAAACGAGAAACAGGGCCACTCCCCCGATCAAACCCAAAACACAAAAAAGCTGAGGCAGAGAAAAGCTGAGATAGGGAGAGGGATTTCGGATGAGATAAGCTTTGTCAGGATGGTCTCCCCTGAAGTACTCGACGAAAAAACGAATTATGGAGTAATTGATGATATAAAAAGAAAAAACCTGACCATCAAATTTCTTCTTTTTCAGGATAATAAAGAGAATGAAAAAGTTCAGAAAATTCAGGGCCGATTCGTAGAGTTGAGTGGGATGAAGAACTCTATCGAGCGGAATACCCGTGAGGCTGCTGGCATATTCGCTCTGAAAAGTCACACCCCAGGGAAGCGAGCACTCCCTTCCGTAGCAGCATCCTGCAGTGAAACAACCGATGCGTCCAAAGCCGTGACCCAGCGCCAATGCGGGCACGATCACATCCGCCGCATTCCAGGTCGGAATCCTGTGCTTTCGGAAATACCAGAGAGCAAAAATGATCCCGAATGCCAAACCTCCCTGGAAAACGCCACCCGACCTGGCCAGGCTGAACAGCTCTGACGGACTACGCAAATAATGGGATATATTCCCGAGAAAGAGAATCAGCTTGGCTCCGACCAGAGATATGATAATGGTATAAAAGGCCATATCCAGCATCACTGGAGCCTGCAGGCCGTATTTCTTTGATTGGACATACATAAATAACAATCCTAAGGCCATACCCAGGGCCAGCATGAATCCATAGGTATGAATGGTTAAAGGGCCGATCTTTAGAAGGATGGGGTACATTTTGGACCTCTTTTAAATATCAATTGGTACTCTTTTAAATATCAAAATAAAGATCAGTAGAGAAGCACCTACTGTAATACAAGAATCAGCGACATTAAAGGACGGCCAGTGCCAGTCTTTCACGTAGAAGTCGAGGAAATCAATCACATGCCCTCTGAAGAGTCTGTCGATCAAATTGCCCAGAGCCCCAGCCAAAATCAGGGAAAGAGATATCTTCATCAATCTTTCTGACACCGGTGTTTTAAAAAAATAGTAGATCACCAGCCCCAAGGCTGCCACAGAAACCAGAGTGAGAAAGATATACAGAATCCGGCTGTCAGAATGTGAAAAAAAGCCGAATATTGCCCCGCGGTTCCTGACATGAGTGAGATTGAAAAAACCAGGAATCACCTCTCGGCTGCCTTGCAGGGTTATGCTCCGAACTATCAGGGCCTTGGTGAGCTGGTCAAGGCCCATCAATACGACGACGACAAGAAAGTATTGCCCTTTTCTAATCATGGATTCCTGTTCTTCACCACTTCCTCACAGCGTTGACAGAAGTGGGGAAATCCCGAACTCTTTCCCACGTAGGAGGAGAAATTCCAGCATCTTTGACATTTTTCCCAGGAAGCCTTTGTAACTTCCACTCCCAGTTCTTCGCCCGCTTCCGGCTTAAGCTCCACAGCTGAAACGATGAAAACTGAAGAGAGTTCTTTCTCATATTTTTTCAAGAAGTCCTCTTGGGATGAAGGGACTTTGAGAGTGATGACCGCCTCCAGGGAATTTCCGATGAGATTTTCCTCCCGGGCACATTCGAGCTCTTTGAGGACTTTCTCTCTCACGAGCACAAGATTTTCCCATTCCTCGAACAATTCCTGACTCAACCATGTCTCATCGAATGCGGGAAACTGTTCCAGATGAACCGAATCTTCTCTTCCTTCAAATGCAGGCATGACCTCCCATGCCTCTTCAGTCGTGAACGGCAGGATCGGAGCCATCAGCACAAGCGTAGACTTGAGGAGGTTGAACAGCGTGGCCTGGGCAGAACGCCGAAGTTTTGATTTCTTTCCCGAACAGTAAAGCCTGTCCTTGAGGACATCCAGATAGTATGCACTCAAATCGACAATGAAGAAATTGTAGATCGTA
Organism: Candidatus Aminicenantota bacterium; assembly: GCA_004378665.1. Classification (GTDB taxonomy): domain Bacteria; phylum Acidobacteriota; class Aminicenantia; order Aminicenantales; family Aminicenantaceae; genus SOIA01. Next base: position 6,599 of record SOIA01000125.1, on the reverse strand, counting down.
TGAAACACGATATGATACTCATAGTTTTTATACGCCTTTAAGATCTTTTTCCCGATTTTTGAACATCTTTCCAGTATCCATCTATCCAGGAGTTCCATCTTCTGGGTTTCAACCTGATCTTTGTCCGGAGAGAAATCATAAAGATTCCCCAGGATAAATCTCCATGTGTTCCTGATTTTCCGGTAGGCCTCGACAAGCCTTTGAAGGGTTTCTTTGCCAAAACGCGCGTCTTCTTTGTAGTTGAGCATCGCCACCCATAACCTTAGAATTTCGGCCCCGTTCAGTGAGATAACCTCATCAGGATCGACGAAGTTCCCGAGAGACTTGGACATCCCTCTTCCCTTCTCATCAAGGACAAACCCGTGCGTGATCACAGATTTGTACGGAGATGCATTCTTGGCCGCTACTCCGATGAACAAAGAACTGTTGAACCAGCCTCTGTACTGGTCATGCCCCTCCACATAGACATCCGAAGGCCATGGGAGGTCTTTTCTTTGTCCGAGGACATTGTGACTTGCCCCGGATTCGAACCAAACATCAAGGATGTTGTTCTCTTTGTTGAAATTTTGAGACCCGCACTGGGAACATTTCATATCAGGAGGGAGAAGTTCTTCGGCTTTTTTCACAAACCAGGAATTTGATCCCTCTTTGGAAAAGATGTCTGCAATCCTCAGAGTGATCTGTTCATCGGCCAAAATGTGGCCGCAATCATGACAGTAGAAAGCAGGAATCGGAACTCCCCAGGAACGCTGCCGGGAAATGCACCAATCGGGACGAGCGCTCACCATGTTCGCAATTCTTTCCTCTCCCCAGGGCGGAATCCAGCGGACTTTTTTTATTTCCTCCAGGACTTTTTTCCTCAAATCATTTTTATCCATAGCGATGAACCACTGAGCCGTAGCACGAAAAATCACGGGATTCTTACAGCGCCAGCAATGCGGATAGGAATGAACGATCTCATCCTCCTTTAAAAGAGAGCCGTCCCTTTTCATATCTTCTGTGATGACCTTGTTGGCTTCAAAAACATTCATGTCTCCGTATTTTTCGACCTGAGGGATAAACTTGCCCTCGCTGTCCACAGGAGTATAGATGTCCAGATCGTATGAGACTCCGGTCAGATAATCCTCATAGCCATGGCCAGGGGCAGTGTGGACACAGCCTGTTCCCTGGTCAAGTGTCACATGATCAGCCAAGACAAAAACAGATTCTCTATCAATAAAAGGATGGCGGGCTTTCAATCCCACCATATCTTTCCCTGGGAAAGTCACGAGCACTTTGTTTTTTTTGAGCCCCAACTCCTCTGAGAGAACAGGGATCAATCTTTTCGCTGCGATGAAGACATCTCCATCTGTCTCGAAGGCTGCATATTCATAATCTGGATGAAAAGCGATGGCGAGATTGGCCGGCAAAGTCCAGGGAGTTGTGGTCCATATCAAAATGGAGACATTCTTCCCCTTCAATCCAGGAAACTTTTGAGAAAGGTCCGAGATCATCGGAAATTTGACATAGATGGATGGAGATTTCCGGTCTTTATATTCAATCTCCGCTTCAGCCAGAGCTGTCCTGCAATGGGGACACCAATGGACGGGTCTTTTTCCCTTGTACACGTTTCCAGAAGCGAAAAACGCCGCAAGGTAGCGGATGACATTGCCCTCATACTCAGGATTCATTGTTAAATACGGTTTCTTCCATTCGCCGAATACACCCAGCCTTTTAAACTGATTCCGCTGGATATCCACGAATTTCAGGGCGTACTTTTTGCACTCATCCCGAATCTCAATAATAGAAAGCTCTCTCTTCTGCTCTCCGAGAAGTTGGTCGACTTTGATCTCAATCGGAAGACCGTGGCAGTCCCATCCGGGTAAATACGGAGACCTGTATCCCTGCATGGTTTTTGTCTTTACGATAAAATCCTTCAATATCTTATTGAGAGATGTTCCCAAGTGAATACGCCCGTTGGCGTAAGGCGGGCCGTCGTGAAGGACGAACGATGGACAATTCTCCATCTTCTTCTGGATTTTCTGGTAGAGCTCAATTTCTTCCCATCTCTTTATGATCTCCGGTTCCTTTTGAGAAAGTTTAGCTTTCATGGAAAAGGAAGTCTGGGGAAGGTTCAGAGTGTCTTTTATCTTCTCTCCGTCTGTCATGGTATTCTCCAGTCCGTTTCTTCAGTTTTACTATTATAAAATAAGTCATTGTACTTCTCCACAATAAAAAGTCAAAAGAATTGACTCCCCTACGAGTTCTGTTCCGATGGCTAAAAAACGAGAAGAATCCAGATATGCACTTTTGGGGTCAGATCTTGAGGAAGAAACAGAAAAGAATTTTTAAAGAGCTCGGCAGGCCGGGGTCTAATCCTTTATATAATGAGCACCCAAACTCTTGGGATTCCCGAGAGCGGCATAGGTGATCAATAGAGCCACTTGTATTCCGTGCTTGAGGCCAACAACCTTTTCATCCATCTTTGCTTCTTTATAGAATTTTTCAATCCGGTGACGGAGATAATCCAGGTCGGCTTTGGCTCTCTCCAGACGTTTTTTCGTGCGTATGATTCCTGCATAATTCCACATGGTCGACCGGATGGAAAGCCAATCCTGGTTGACCAGTGCCGGGTCGATCTCTTCTTCTTTCTCGGGATAATACCAGTCATGAATCTCCGAGGGATCAAGTTTAGCGGGATCGAAATGAGAAACGATGCTCTTGGATGCTCTCCTCCCCCATACCAATCCTTCCAACAGAGATGTGGACGCCAGCCGGTTGGCTCCATGGACGCCGGTGCAGGAAACTTCCCCAACAGCATAGAGATTTCTCAGCGAACTCCTCCCCCATTCATCCACCAGAATCCCTCCACAACAATAGTGAGCGGCCGGAACCACAGGAATGGCTTCCTTGGTGATATCGATTCCATACTTTAAACATGTTTTATAGATGTGGGGAAACCTTTTTTTGATATCAAACTTCGCATAGGATACCAAATCCAGGTACACATAGCTGGAATTGCTGTTTGTCATTTCTTCGTAGATCGCTCTGCTCACCTCATCCCTCGGAGCCAAATCTTTTTTCTTGTTGTAGTTTTCCATAAATGTCTGGCCCTCTTTCGTCTTCAACCGAGCGCCTTCTCCGCGCACAGTCTCAGAAATCAAGAAACCATCCACATCCCGGTGGAAAAGAGAGGTGGGATGAAACTGGATGTATTCCATGTTGACTATCCTGGCACCCGCCCTGTATGCCATGGCGTAGCCGTCCCCTATGGCTCCCTTTGGATTGGAAGTGTAGAGATACACTGTACCGCAGCCTCCCGCAGCCAAGATAGTATAGGGAGCGAAAATCGTCTTGACTCTTTTTGTCTGATTATTCAAAACATAGGCCCCAAAGCACCGCGGCTCTGTGTAAAAAGATTTGGGATTCCTGGAGTGATGAGGGACAGAGAGTAAATCCACTGCAGTGTGGCCCGATAAAAGCGTCACATTAGAGTACTTCTTCAAAACCTGGATAAATCGCTCCTCTATTGTTTTTCCAGTCGAATCCTTGATGTGAAGGATGCGTCTTCGGGAGTGCCCGGCTTCCTGGGCATAATCCAGAGAGTCCGGAGTGCTTCTTGAAAACGGGATGTTGAGTTCCTTGATTAAAATCTCGTCTATGGTGCTTTTCCCTTCGCCAGCAAGTATCTCGACGGCTTCCGGATTATTGACTCCGTCACCAGCCTCGATAATATCTTCTTTCAGCAGTTCCGGGTGGTCGTCCTTCCCCAAAGACACGATTCCGCCTTGAGCGTAATAGGTGTTCGACTCCTCGAGCTCTGAATGTTTGGTGATCACGATCACTCTCAGGCCACTCTTCGCCGCTTCCAGTGCAGCGCTGGCTCCAGCTATCCCGCAACCGATGATGAGAACGTCAGTCGTAAATTTGCCATCTTTTGGCATCACTACTCCCCCATAAACTCCATGCTGATATCCACTGATCTGTAAGAATGAGTCAAACTTCCCACCGAGATAAAATCAATCCCCAGCGCGGCAATTTCCCTGATCTTTGAAAGAGTCACCGATCCCGAAACCTCAAGAGGGATCCTTCCTTCAACCCATTTGACAACTTCTTTCATTTTGCCCATGGACATGTTATCCAGCATGACCATATCCGCACCGCTCCGGACGGCCTCCTGCACTTCGGCTAAACAGGTGGCTTCCACTTCCACTTTTATGCCCGGCGCAACTCGTTCTTTGGCCCTTTTCACGGCCTCGGAAATGCTTCCGACAAGCTTCAGATGGTTATCCTTGATCAGGACCATTTCGGAGAGATTTCGGCGGTGGTTCTGCCCTCCACCCATTTTCACTGCGTACTTCTCCAGGTTCCTCAATCCCGGAGTGGTTTTCCGGGTATCCAGGATCTTTGTCCGTGTTCCTTTCAGGGCCTCCACAAACCGTCCTGTGGTGGTGGCGATCCCGGACATCCTCTGGAGAAAATTCAACGCCGTCCGTTCTCCTTTTAGGATGGAGATCGAGGAACCTTCGAGCTCGGCCAATGTTTCACCTTTGCTGAATTTCTGTCCGTCATCCTTTTCTCTTTTGAATTCAACGTCAGGGTCGATTTTTTCAAAAACTCTTGAAGCCACATCCATGCCCGCCAGGATGCCGTCTTCTTTGGCGAGAATGATTGCTCTTGACCGAGAGCCGTCCGGTATTATGCTTTCGGAAGTGATATCCCCCTGAGGCAGATCTTCCTGTAAAGCGGCCTCGATTATCGGATCTATGGTTTTTCCCTTCATGCACAAAGATTATAAATTTTTCCTGGTAACCAGTCAATGACCCCCTCACTGCCAGTTTTGATTTGCCTTCCTCTTTTCCATTTAATACAATATTAAGGCACTTTGAGAAAAAACAATTACAGTCACTGAGTCTCAACTTTTCATTTCGCTCAGATTAATCTTCTTAACAGGAAAAATTGACTTTAATTGAAATAAGTGAAGTGAAAAAGGGATGATAATACGATGAAAAAGAAAATAACCAAGGCTTCAGACTTGAGAAGGGCGCAATACATCAAGAATCTTCTTCAAAAAGAATCCAAGGATTTGAAAATCTGTGTCCTCGGCGCAGGCCACGGAGGTCTTGCTATGGCCGGACATTTGGCAATCAATGGTTTCAAAGTCAATCTTTATAACCGGGGACGAAAGAGAATCCGGACCGTTATCCAGAGAAAAGGAATCAAAGTCGAAGGTGAAGTCAAAGGTTTTGGGAAAATTGAGCTCGCCTCGACAAACATAAATGAGTGCCTCAAGGACGTTGACGTGCTGATGGTCGTAGTTCCGGCCAATGCTCACCGCTACATCGCTCAAACATGTGCCCCTTTCCTCAAAGAGCATCATATCGTCATCCTCAACCCTGGGCGGACAGGAGGAGCCCTGGAGTTTTACAACACGCTGAAAGAACAGGGAGTCAAAAGATTCCCTTTTATCGCGGAGGCGCAGACATTCATTTATGCATCAAGATCCCTTGGCCCTGCACATGCCAGAATATTCTCCGTCAAAAATTCTGTTCCTCTGGCAACTCTTCCGGCCTACTGGATTCCCGGTGTATTAAAAGTCATTAACCGAGCATATCCCCAATTTATTCCCGGAGACAACATTTTCAAAACCAGTTTTGAGAATATCGGAGCTGTTTTTCATCCGGCCCTCACAATCCTGAATGCAGGCTGGATCGAAGAAACGCATGGGGACTTCGAATACTACATTCAAGGAGCCAGTGAATCCATCGCCTGTGTTCTGGAAAAACTGGATAAAGAACGCCTGGAAATCGCTGCCGCACTGGGCATAAAAGTCATGAGTGCCAAAGCCTGGCTTTATACGGCCTACAGCGCGACAGGAAAAGACCTGCGTGAAGCAATTTACGACAATCCTGGATATCGTGGAATCAGGGCACCCGAGAGGCTCCATCACCGTTATGTGGATGAAGATGTCCCGATGAGCCTTGTCCCGTTGGCTTCTCTGGGTGATATGTTAAAAGTGGAAACTCCCACGATCAAAACCATCATACACCTCGCTTCGCTCATGAGAGGAATCGACTTTTGGGAAAAGGGAAGAACAGTCGAAAAACTAGGAATCGAAGGAATGACCATCAAGGAAATCCGCCTTCTGGCCGTAACTGGAGAGCTGTGAATTGAGATCCACCGGCAAAACTAAGATTTTAGGTGCTTCTCTCGGAAACTGCGTTCATGTAGCGGGTATCCTGAATTTTTTAAAATTGGCGCATCAATACGGCTATGAGACGATATTCCTGGGTCCAGCTGTCTCCACCGCAAATGTATCAGAGGCCATCAAGACGCACAACCCTGACCTTATCGCTTTAAGCTACCGTTTAACTCCAGAAGTATTGAAGAAATTATTGGGTGTTTTAAAAAACGAAATTAAAAAAAACGAATGGGAGAAAAAAACTTTTGTCTTTGGCGGTACACCTCCCACTGCCGAAGTCGCCAGCCAGAGCGGTCTGTTCGAAGCTGTCTTCGGCAGTACTGAATCTCTGGAGGAAATCACTTCATTTCTCGAGGGAAAAACAGAAAAACTCAAGACGGGAGAGATTCCTCCCCAGAACCTGATCGACCGGATAGCA
>SOIA01000235.1 GCA_004378665.1 Candidatus Aminicenantota bacterium | reverse complement strand
CCAACCGTACCAAGGATTCCAGCGCACATGAAAGCCCCAGGTGTAATGATAGGGATAATAGTGAACCCCCCACCATGGGCGGTACCACCAGCCGGTGCCGTACACGATGACTGGACCGTAGATGTAGCTTCCCATATACCCAGGATAATATCCCACGTAGACAACGTCTGGCGTGGTTTCATACACATACACGTATTTGACATTGTAGTGAGGATTATCCGGCGGGATGGTGTAGATCTCATCCGGCACATCGTCGCACACTTCCCATGGTCCTTTCGCGCTATTGGACACATACCATACAGCTTCATAACAGCAGTAGTGCTTCCCTTTCACTTTGAACACGGAGTTGGGAGTATTGACGGCGTATTCGACTTTTCCGCTGGTCCCCTCGACATTTTCGAACTTGGGCTCTCCGTCGTATTCCACTTTCGGTCCCTCACTGTCTCTTTTTATAGCGGAGGTCTGGGGAATCTGGGCGTTAAGAACCGCTTCCTTGGCTTGTTCTGTCCCTCCCACATGGACCAGGAGATGTCCGTTCTCGGAGTCTTCAGGTATCTTGGCAAAGCTTTCCGGAAGCTCATCGGCCGCGACGTATGTCCAGGGGCTGTCAAAGGATTTGCTGGCATACCAGCGTCCGGAAAGCAAGATGAAATACTGCTGGGACTCAATCTCCATCAGGATGTTGCTTTCCGTGTTAGTGACATAGAGGAGTTCATTCCCGACGATGGGCTTGTAATCGGGTTCTCCGTCGATGGCCAGGAGCTCCGCAGGATCTGTGGAAATGATGATCTGGGGCATGCGCTTGTCTTCTTCACCGAAAGTCTCGGCTTCATCTTCAGGCGGTGTGAGCTTTTTCACATCCTTCGGAACTTTCTTGGCTTCCTTCCAGGGTCCCATGATATCGGAGGCTTCCATCCAGACCTGGCCGCCGTTCAGGTAGTAAGTCTTTTTATGAAGCACGATCAGGTACGGCGTGTTGATCACCCGTTCGAGTTTAGTGTTCGTGATTTCTTCTAACCTGGGCTCTCCGTCGATAATGATCAAGACAGCCGGATTTTTGACGATCATGATTTTGGGAGGGTCATGCTTAAAATTTTGTGCGGCAGCCTGTTCCTTCTCGACCAATTCCAGTGTAGCCAGAAATCGGTCCAGAGAGATCGTCAACTCCCACTTGGGGATTTCCTTTTCGAGAAAATCAATGAATTTTTTCTCCTGTTCCGGTGTGGCTTCAGGAAAACGAACCCTCGGGACTTTTACATCCAGGAAGCTCACGGTGCGGGCATTGCGATCGGTCTCGACCCTGGCTTTGAACCATACGGCTCCAAACACCGGCTCGGTTTTGTCCTTGGGCGTCACAGATACGGCTGCCCGGCTTTCCAGAATATTTCCTTCGAAACTCTCTGGTTGAGGTTGATAAATCACGACCTTTCCCTGAGGAACAATGATTTGACGAGGCCATTCGAGCCCATCATCAGCAGACTGCGGAGATGCGGGCGGTGCCATCATCAAAGCCACCAAGGGAAAGATCAAACAAAATGCCGTTTTTTTAATTAAAGCTTTCATGGAATCCTCCACTAATACATTATATTTCCTTGGTCTATGAAACATCAACTATAGGGTAACGCATTTTTCCCCTTTTTTCTATTGGACTTTGGTCCAATGGTGATTCTATTCTGTTTCCATGTCGCACGGTCCAGGATAAAAGAACGAACACCGTAGGTTTCGTGTCTGAAATAGGCAGAGGTAAGCTTGTTGACCTCCGGGGGATATGATATAATTTTCGGCGCTCCAGAGTGCCGGAGTGGCGAAATTGGTAGACGCACTGGGCTCAAAATCCAGCGGGACATTGTGTTCCATGTGGGTTCGAATCCCTCCTCCGGCACCAGTTTTCCCCTGAAAAAAATCATTTTCTGTAGGTTTCCCCGTTAACATCTGATACCGTTTAACTAATTTCGCATCATATTCAAAATAATTGTAACGATTCCTTAAATGATATCTATCCTTGAGGTTTTTGATTGAAAGTTTTCGTAGCCTTTTTCTCTTTCACTTGTAAGTTGCGGCTCCAATTTGGATTAATGTCGGCAGTTCGGTTGACATTTTTTTGAAAAAGCTTTAAAAGGTAATAGATAATATTTATTTCCTGAGAAAGTGGCCATTTCAGTCTGTTTTACTTAGAAGCAAGTGCATAGAAAAGATATAAATTTAAACTCCATAAAAAATTAGAATATTAACGTCTTCTTCTTGTGCCTTCTTTTCTTAATTCGTGCTTATTTTTATGAAGGGAAAACATGCAGATAAAATTACGCATTGAGCAAGAACAGACCAAAAGTTTTAATGTCAAGTAAGTACTAACCCTTGCAGAAGTAATCGCCATTCCTGGGGTTAAAAAATGAATCAGAAAGGAGATTGATACAGAATGGAAGTGCTTATCATCGCTGCTGGAAGAGGAAGCAGATTAAATAATCGCTTTTCTCCAAAACCCTTGATTCCAATTTTTGGACTTTGTCTCATCGAACGCATAATCTTGAGAGCTAAATCAGCCGGCATTACTAAGTTCAAAATTGTAGTTGGCTATAAGGGCGACCGAATTGTGGAAAAAATTGGGACTGGTGATAGGTACGGTGTCCATGTGAACTATATTTTCAATTCCGAATGGGAAAAAGGCAACGGTGTCTCTGTCTACAAAGCCAAAGGTTTTCTTAAGGAGAACTTCATCCTTTTGATGTCAGACCACCTCTTTGATGATTCGATTCTAAGAAAGCTTCAGCAAATTGAACCTGAAAGTGACTGCTGTATTTTATGCGTGGATCGCAGACTTAACAGTGATCACTTCAACATCGATGACATAACCAAAGTGTGGGTAGAAAACAATAAAGTCAAAGAAATTGGCAAAGGGCTTGATCGGTTCAATGCCATTGATACAGGAATTTTCCTCTGTTCTCCGGTTATTTTCAATGCATTGGAGGAAAGTATTTCCAAGGGGAAATATTCGCTGTCGGCTGCTAATCAGATACTCTCCAATCGAGGAAAACTTAAAACATATGACATAGGCGACAATTTCTGGATAGATGTGGATGACAGAGAAACCCTGCAGAAGGCAAAAAAGATATTGCTTGAACAATTGAAGAAGCCCACAGATGGCCCAATTTCCAAAAGCTTTAATCGTAAAATTTCTGTTATGATTTCTTCGAAACTGAGTCGCTTAAATATCAATCCTAATCATTTGACTCTGATCAGTTTTTTCCTGGCTGTACTGTCTGGATTGTTCTTTTTTCTGGGCGGATATCCCAAAATTGTTATAGGAGGGTTTATGGCTCAACTGTCTTCCATCCTAGACGGATGTGATGGTGAGATTGCCCGACTAAAGTTTAAACAAAGCAAATTCGGTGAATATTTAGATCGGGTTCTCGATCGATATGCTGACGCTTTGATTATTTTAGGCATGACCATTGCGTGCGTTTATAAGATGGAAACAATATGGGTCTGGCTAGCAGGATTCCTGGCTCTTACAGGAAGCTTCATGATCAGCTACACAGCCATGCAGTATGATGAGTTTTTGATTTCAAAGGCTTTTAACAAGAAGAAAGCCTCCTTCAGGATGGGGCGGGATATTCGACTATTGATCGTGTTCATCGGGGCTGTTTTGAACCAGTTGTTTGCCACATTAATCATTTTATCCATAGTTACCAACGTTGAATGCATAAGGAGATTATTTGTGTTAAGACATGAATATAAATTATCGTAAAGCTATTGAAAATGAGATTGGGGATATTATTTCCCGTTCAGATTTACCTGAGGACTATGTCCATGCGAGAGGCGTGAAAGAGTGGGTAATAAAATTTAGGCCTGACGCAGATTGGGCTCTTCAACTGGCTGCTTTTGCTCATGATATTGAACGCGCTCTTCCTCAGAGGAAGGTTATCCGCTCTAAATTTTCTGATTACAACGATTTCAAAAATGCTCATGCACTAAATAGTGCCAAGGTTATTCAGGAAATTCTGGATAAGTATCCTCTCAGCCGCAAGGTGAAAAACAAAATCCTCAGCCTCATCAGAAATCACGAACTCGGCCTAACTAATGATGTAGATATTGCAATTTTGAAAGATGCTGATAGCCTGTCTTTTTTTGAGGTCAATCTCCTGGCTTATGCTGAGAGAAACGATGAATCTGAAATACTTTCCAGAATGATATGGGGTTATCAGAGGTTATCGAAAAGAGCAAGACAGATCGTTAAAGAATTTCATTATGAGAATGAAAGATTGAACGAATTTCTTCAGCGAATTATTTTATCAGAAGAAAAATCCGCCTTGAGGAGAGCAGAATAAAATTCTGGTTAACCACAAAATAAACAGGAAAAGAGATAGAAGCGAATGAGCAAAATTAGAGTTGCCATAATCGGGGTGGGCAATTGCGCCTCTTCTTTAGTTCAGGGTATAGAATATTATAAAAATGCAAATGAATCGGATTTTATTCCGGGAGTCATGCATGCTAGCCTCGGCGGCTATCACATTCGAGACATTGAATTTGTAGCTGCCTTTGATATCGATAAAAACAAGGTGGGCAAAGATCTAAGCGAAGCTATTTTCGCCCCTCCCAACAATACAACTAAATTCTCAGATGTTCCTCATCTCAATGTCAAAGTTGCACGAGGAATGACCCACGACGGCCTTGGAAAATACCTCTCAGAGATTATTGAAATAGCTCCCGGTAGTACGGCAGATGTGACTGACATCCTTAAAGATACTAAAACAGATGTTGTCATCAACTACCTTCCGGTTGGAAGTGAAGAAGCGACAAAATGGTACATCGAACAGGTCCTAGAGGCAGGCTGTGCCTTCATCAATTGCATTCCTGTATTTATTGCCAATGGAAAATATTGGCAAAAAAGATTCGAGAAAAAGAATCTTCCCATCATCGGAGACGAT
>SOIA01000280.1 GCA_004378665.1 Candidatus Aminicenantota bacterium | reverse complement strand
GATAATCAGTCACGGTATGCATTATCAGGGTTCTTCATCCGACTAAAATAACGAAGAGCCTGGGTGAGATTTTAATCATTGAGACCAGGAAAATTCTCCTAGAATAGGAAAGACAAAGGTTTTTTGGGAAAAATGAGCTTGTATGAACTGATCCTTTCCAGAAGGTCGATCCGCCAGTTTAAGCCCGAGCCTGTCTCCAGAAGCATTCTGGAAAAACTCATCAACGCGGCACGGTTGGCTCCGTCAGGAGCCAATCTGCAGCCTCTGGAGTTTGTTGTCGTCGACGAGGAGGAGGTCAGGAAAAGACTTTTTCCCTGCTTGAGATGGGCTGCCTACATTGCTCCTGAAGGGAATCCTCAACCAGGACACGAGCCGGTGGCATATGTGGTCGTCCTGGTCAACCTGAAGCTCAGGAAAAAGGGCTACGAGCGGGATGTCGGCGCCGCCGTGGAAAACATGATCCTGGCTGCCTGGGAAGAGCGCGTCGGGAGTTGTTGGATAGCCAACGCAGACATAGAGAAGATCAGAGATATGCTGAATGTCCCTGAGGATTATAAAGTCGATTCCGTGCTGGCCCTGGGGTATCCAGCTGAAGAGCCGATCACAGAAGAGCTTAAAGAATCTGTAAAGTATTGGAAAGATAGCAAAGGACGCCTTCATGTTCCGAAGCGAAGACTGGACGATATCGTTCACTTCAACAGCTTTTGAGCGGAGGAAGAAGGCATGCAGGAGGTGTCATGCGCCTTTTAGGAATTGTTTTATTGGTTGGTGGCTTCTTGATAAGGGTGCTCACTCCTAATTTAGTCATTCTTAGCTGGGTGCTAATGGTATTGGGAGCTGCACTGACGATTGTGTTCTCTCTCACAAAAAAGAAATTGCGGTAGTCAATCCTTACTCTCCGGCCACTGTCAATTCCTGTATTCTAATCGTGGGGCCAGAGATCGGGCTCTGGAAATCGAGGTCATTCCCGATCACTTCTATGTTGTTTAGGATTTCCCCGAGGTTTCCGGAGATGGTGATTTCTGAAACCGGATAGGCAATTTCACCTTTTTCAACCCATAATCCGAATGCTCCCCTTGATATATCCCCGGTCACGGGGTTGAGTCCGTGACCGATCGTTCTGATCAGGATCAGCCCTCTATCGAGGGAGGAGATGATTCTATCCGGAGGGATGTCTCCGGCTTTGAGATAGAAATTATTTGGGTTGACTCCAGTTCCAGCGGAGTTTCCTGTGGATTTCAGTTTAAGTTTTCTGGCAGCGTATGTATTGCACAGGTAGTTTTTGAGGATCCCATCCTCTATAACAGGAGTCTTTTTGCAGGGGACTCCCTCTGCATCAAAAGGTCGACTTCCGAGCATTCCGGGGAGGAGACCGTCATCGATGACATTTACTGAGTTGTTGCCGATCTTTTCTCCGAGTTTATCCACCAAAAAGGATGTTTTCTGGTAAATGGAGATTCCCGACACGCAGGAGAACAGAAATCCCATCAGCCACGTGGTCATCATCGGCTCGAATATGACTGGAACCTTTTGGGTCTTGATCTTTTTTGGGTTGATTTGCCGGATCGTCCTCTCGACTGCTTTTTTCGCCACTTCTTCGGGAGATTCCAATTCTTTATAGTGTCTTTTTATGGAAAACCAGTAATCTTCAACCCTATTGTCGGTGTCGCCTGCCTGAAGACCAAGGCTCAGCCCGCAGACGGTTTGGTCGTATTCCTGCAGAAATCCGTTGGAATTGGCAAAGACAGTCTTGATTTCCTTCGTTTCAAGACTTGCTCCATGGGAGTTCGTTATTCTTTTGTCATCCAGAGCGATCCTTTCGGTTTCAACGGCGCAAGCGATTTTCTTCTTGGAACTCAGTTTTGATATTGTCGGGTCGAAAAGGGTTAAGGACGGGATGTCCGTATGTCTTGAGGAAGGAGAGGGTAGACCGGAGAATTCATCCGGACTGGCAAAAGAAGTCCGTTTGATGGCATTTTTCACAAGATGCTCGAGTGTGTTTCTGGACAGATCAGAAGAACTAGAAAAGGCCGTTTTCTTATCCTTGATCACTCTCATTCCGAGTGCCCTGGACCCGGCTTCCACAAGATTTTCGATTTTACCGAATCTGACATCGACGCTGAATTCATAACCATCCAGGATGGATACCTCTATTTCATCCGCCCCCTGATTCTTGCCAAAATTTACAAGGTCTTCAGCAAGTTTAAAAAGTTTGACCTGGCCCTTGTCCTTCATCAACTCTGTCCTCCCACAGTCATCCTGGTGATTTTAAGAGTCGGACAGCCGTCGTTGACCGGCATTGACTGGCCTTCCTTGCCGCAGGTTCCTGTTTGAAGGCCAAATTGGAGGTCAGAACCAATCATCTCGATTTTATTCAGGATATCAATGTTGGTTCCGATGAGGGTGGCCTGTTTCACTGGAGACGTGAGCTTCCCATCTTCAATAAGGTAGCCAGAACTGACAGAGAAAGTGAACTTGCCCGAATCTTCCACCTGCCCTCCCTGGTACTTATGAGCGTAAAATCCCTTTTTGACAGACTTTATGATTTCTTCCGGCGTGTACTCTCCTTTGTCCACGTACGTATTGCTCATCCGTGGAATCGGAATATTGGTGTAATCCTGTCTTCTTCCATGCCCGGTGCAAGACTTTTTCATCAGTCTGGCTGAGAGTCTATCCTGGAGCAAACCTGTGAGTTTTCCCTGGTGGATGAGAAGGACCTTTTTCGGAAGGGTTCCCTCGTCATCAATATTATAAGAGCCGCGGAAATGAGGAATGGTCGGATCATCATAGATCGAAACCTGGCTGTCGGCCACCTTTTTTCCCATCTTATTCCAGAAAATAGAAGTTTTTTTCCGGTTGAAATCTGCTTCGAGAAGATGGCCGACTGCCTCATGGATGAGGACTCCGCTATGTCCGGGAGCCAGGATAACGGGCATCTCTCCTGCAGGAGGCCATTCAGCTTCCAGAAGCTCCAGAGCCTCGTGAGCCGCATCCTGTCCGATCTCCTCTGGAGATAAGCTTTGGGTAAAATATTCCAATCCTACTCTCCCGCCGCCGCCGGAATAACCAGCTTCTCTTTTGCTGGTTTTCTCAGCAATGGCCAAGCAGACAAGCTTGACAAGCGGCCGGACATCAGAGATGTCCAAACCCTCTGAGTTGACGATCCTCACATGCTGAGTCAGATCAATAAAAGAGACTTTTACTTTCTTTATTTTTGGATCCAGGTTCTGGGCGGAGCGATAGCATTCTTGAACAAGCGATATTTTATTCTCCAACGACGCCTTGTGGAGGGATTCGCGCACAGGATAGTAATTGTGCGGGAAGGAAGAAGGGGTTAATGAAGAGGCATTTCTATCCCCGGGAGTCGAAGCGATGGAGGCTGCTGTTAATGCAGCTTTCCTCACTTTTTCAAGGGAAATATCGTTAGTGTAGCCATAACCGGTTTTCTCTCCGGAGAGGACTCTTATGCCTAATCCGAGGCTGATGCTTTCCGCCGTTTCCTTAATGATATCCTCTTCCATGTTGATGAAATTGTATGTTTTATACTCCAGGAAAATCTCGGAGAAATCTCCGCCTTTAGACAAAGAGAAGTTCAGGATTTTCAGGATGTCTTCCTGGGAAAGAGGGAAGTGATTCTCGAATTCAAGAGGGGCCGTCTTTTTCATTTCTTCGTTTCAGGAGAAGCCAGAATGCGGGAGATTCTCTCTTTTTCACTCAACGGGTTTCCTGAGTTCGCATCGATGGCATAACAGGCTCCATTCCGGATTTGAGTGATAACCTTTCCGGCTGCATGTGGGTTTCCCGCAAGATGGGGAGCATCGAGGAGCCCCTTCTGGATAGCTTGAGCAAGGTTATTCGAGTCTGTCCAGGGATCCTCGACATTTCCTGATGGAATGTCTTTTATGGCTTGAAGCAGAAATTTTGCTTCGTCTATGAGCTCGTCCTTCCGTTCATTTGCCCGCGGGTCGTCATGTATCCGAGGAGACCCCAGAAAGTAGTTTTCGATAACGCCGCGTGTGATGTTTGCACTCTCGATGATATCTGATGGAGTGGCGGCGTGATCTCCTTCGCAGAATCCGACAATGTGGATTATCTTCGGCTCGACTGATAGCTGGAAGAGGGATGAGGATCCAAGCTGCCCCTTGGCGATATCCGGGTGAGGTGACATATAGGCCAGGCCTGTTCTTGTCTGTCGAATGCTGGTGAAATTTTCATCGTGAAGGGATTCGATAAGCTCGATCTTGGCAAGCATTTTTGCCAAATCCATAAGAGGCGAGGTTTGCGCGGGCGTGTTGAACATGTACTGAGCCACGTAATGAGACACTCCGGCCTTTTTGGCGTTGTAGGCTGCTAAGAAGGCTGCCGCCACGGCCACTGTATCCGGAGCATCTCTCAAACTCCAGTGGTGGGATTCATTGACTTCGAGTGGGATCCGATTCTCACCGTACCACTTCATGACTTGCTGGTTCTCTCTGATGGATTCTTCTGGGGATCGGTCAGAACGCCCATCCAGGCGGTTGTACCAGAAAAGAGGAACCGCACCCCAGGCGATATGGATGGTTTTAAGAGACATTTCAGCCCATTGGATCAAATCCCTGGTTCCCGAATAACAACGCACGAGGGGATGATTGCCGCATCGCGTTGCTTGATAGATCGCCTCCAGGTCTTCGGGCTTTCTTAAAGGTACGCCTCCGGCGCCATCCTGTCCTTTTTTCATTTCCTCGGGGCGAAAAAAGCTTTCCTGAGCATTCTGGTCGGGCCCGATGGAGAGGACGTCCACTGCCTCAGACAGAGCGATGTCTTTTGTACCTTCCACAGTTTCTCTGACCGTGGGAAGCCCGAAGTGATGACGGAGAAGGGGATAGGTCCCGTTGAATGCTATCCGGTCGATCAGGTTCTGGGGAGGAATCTCTCCCGTCTTGAGTTTTTCT
>SOIA01000369.1 GCA_004378665.1 Candidatus Aminicenantota bacterium | reverse complement strand
GCCTGACTTCCAAAGAAATTGTCACAGAAATAGGGATGCTTACCCTTTCATTATAAAAGTTGTGTTTGCGTGAGTTTTACGCTATCATTTTTTTTTGCATTGTAATAGCATACCTCAAAAATCATTGGAGGATAGAATGAAAACAGCCACAAATTTCAAAGAACTCCCCGCCGATCTTCTGAGATGGACTTGCGATCCTGAAAAAATACATGTTTCCTCAAGCGATGAATGCAAACCCTGCGACGAAATCATCGGCCAGAAAAGGGCCCTCAAGGCCATCCAGACCGGTTTAGATATCAAGAGCTTCGGTTACAACATTTTCATAACAGGAATGGTCGGAACCGGCCGGACCACAACCATCAAACAGCTTCTGGAAAGGCTGGAAAAAGGGGATAAAATTCCTGATGATATTCTCTACGTTTTCAACTTTAAGAACGCCGATGAGCCGATGTTGATTACCCTTCCGGCTGGAAAAGGGAAGCTTTTCAAGGAAGCCATGGAAAATTTGATTGGCATGCTCAAGACCAATATTCCAGAAACGATCAAGAGCAAGTACTACGCAGAACATAAGGATGAGATCGTTGAAACCCAGCAGAGGAAGCAGAAAGAAAAACTGAAAAATTTCGAAGAGGAGGTGGCTAAAGAAGGATTTTCCGTGATCCAGGTCCAGATGGGTATGTTTGTCAAGCCTGATCTGGTTCCTCTGCTCAAGGGAAAGCCCACTCCGTTTAATCAGCTGGAAGCCATGGCCAGAGAAGGCAAATTTGACAAGGAGAACTTGGAAACTCTGAAGACAAAATACGAAGAACTGACGGGAAAACTCGAGGAAATCTTCGAGCAGATGAAAGAGATCGAGGAGCAAACCCGGAAGAGCCTGAAAGAGTGGGATGCCCAGTCTATCACACCGATCATACTCGGAGCGATTAACGAAATACGAGCTAAATTCTCTTTCCCCAAGATTGAAAGTTATCTGGATGACGTCGAACAAGCTCTCATCAAGAATATCGACCTTTTTAAGGCCAAACCGCAGAAGGAACCGGGTGAAAAAGAAGCCGTCGACCCGTTCCTGCCATACAGGGCGAACCTGCTGATCAACAATTCTGATCGGAAAGGGGCTCCGGTCATCATAGAGACGAATCCCAACTACATCAACCTGTTTGGGTCGATCGATCTTGCCGCTTCTCGATTCGGCGTTGTCCAAACGGATTTCACCAAGATCAAAGCCGGCTCTTTTCTCAAGGCCAACGGAGGCTATCTGGTCATCAATGCCCTGGATGCGCTTATCGAACCCGGAGTCTGGCAGACTCTCAAAAGAACCTTGCGCAACCAAAAATTAGAAATCCAGAATTACGCCTCGCTCTTCCTGATCTCGACGACGAGGCTCAAGCCCGAGCCGATCGAATGCGATGTCAAAGTTGCTTTGATCGGGGACGCTTATATCTATTACCTCCTGTACCGCCTGGACGAGGATTTCAAGAAAATATTCAAGGTCAAGGCCGAGTTCGACTCGGAAATGAAGAAGGACAATCAAACCATCAAAGAATATATTGCTTTCATAAACAAGATATCCAGAGAAGACGATCTCAAACCCTTCGATAAGAGCGGGATGGCGGCCGTTGTCGAATACGGGACACGTCTTTCCGGAAGGCAAAAAAAGATCTCAACCCGTTTCCACATCATCGCGGACGTTCTCCGCGAGGCCAGCTATTGGGCAAAAAAAGCCAACAAAAAAATGGTCAGCCGTGAGCATGTTGAACAAGCAATCGAAGAGCGTTTCGAACGGGTCAGCCTGATAGAGGACAAGATCCAGGAATACATCGAAGACGGAACCATCATGATCGACACCAAAGGGAAAGTCGAGGGGCAGGTGAACGGACTCTCAGTCTACGACATGGGAGAATTTGCTTTCGGTAAGCCCACGCGAATCACAGCCCGGACATCTGTGGGAAGAGCTGGAGTCATCAACATCGAGAGAGAAGCGGACATGAGCGGCCGCACACACAACAAGGGAGTTCTGATCCTGGGCGGATACTTAAGAGGGAAATACGCCCAGAAGAAGCCATTCTCTCTTTCTGCCAGCATCGCCTTCGAACAGTCCTATTCTGGAGTCGAGGGAGACAGCGCATCATCGACTGAAGTCTACGCCATCCTCTCCAGCCTGTCGAAACTTCCCTTAAGACAGGACATCGCTGTCACAGGATCGCTTAACCAGAAGGGAGAGATCCAGCCCATCGGGGGCGCCAATGAAAAGATCGAAGGATTCTTCGATGTCAGCAAGGCCAAAGGCCTGACAGGGACACAGGGAGTCATCATCCCTCATCAGAACATCCAGAATCTCATGCTCAGGAATGATGTGATTGAAGCCGTAAAACAGGGAAAATTCCATATCTATCCTGTCAAAACTATCGATGAGGGAATCGAAATCATCACCGGCATCAAAGCCGGAAAAAGAAAAGCAGACGGTGAGTTTGAAGAAGGCACAGTGAATTATCAAGTGGATGAAGAATTGAAAAGACTGGCATTGAGCTGGAAAACGTTCACAGGACCGACCGAAAAGGAAAAAGAATCAAAAGAGGAAAAAAACTAAAGAGTCAGGTCTCCAATCCAACCTTTCTTTGTAGACTGCTCACTTCTCTCTGAGTCAGGAACCGCCATTTCCCTGTTCTGAGCTTTCCCAGGCGAATACCTCCAAACCCGACTCTTTTGAGGTGGAGGACCCTGTGGCCGACGGCTTCAAACATCCTTTTCACCTCTCTCTTTCTTCCCTCGTAGATCTCGACCTGGAAAAGAGTCTTTTTCGAACTGTCCCGAAGCTTGGCGATTCGCGCCGGGGCGGTCTTTTTTCCATCGAGCACAATTCCCTTTTCCAACCGGGAAATTTTTGAGGGATCAGGCATTCCTTTCACATCGACCAGATAGTTTTTCGGGATTTTATAGCGAGGATGAGCGAGACGGTGAGCCAGTTCTCCGTCATTCGTAAAGAGCAGAAGGCCCTCACTATCATAATCCAGCCGTCCCACAGGAAACACCCTTTCTTTCAGAGAAGGCAGCAGCTCTTTAACCGTAGGCCTCTTGAAGGGGTCCTTGAGTGTGACCAGATATCCGGGAGGCTTGTTGAGCATCAAATAGGCCATCCCTTCTCCTCTCTTCACCGGTTTCCCCTCGACTTCCACCCTGTCCTTCTGATCGTCGATCTTGGTGCCCAGTGTCTGGACCACCCGGCCGTTGACCTTGATCTTCCCTTCAGCGATCAGTCTATCCACTTCTCTCCGGGAGGCCACACCAGCCTGCGCGAGGAACTTATTCAATCGGATCTGCATCCTCAATACTCCTTCCCAAGAAGATGAACGTTCCCTATTCTGACATTCCGCAGGCCGGCCTCTTCAGCCGCCTGCCTGCACTCTTCGGCATGGCGGCGAGAGGTGACAGGCATGTCCCGGAAATAAAAATGAGGGTGGAACCCGAGAAGCGCATACGGAATGTCCGGGTCGAGATCCGCTACGAATTTTGCGATCTGGAAAACTTCCTCTCTCTCGATATACCCCGGAACAAGGAGTGTGCTGGCCACAACCAGAGGCGGGTCTTTCCGTTTCTGGATCCATTTGGCCGCCAGCTCAAAATTGCTCCTGGTCTGATCATTGCTCTGCCCGCACAGCGCCACATTCAAGCTCTCATGAAAAGTCTTCAAATCAAACTTCACGCAGCCGCCGCTTTCCAAAGCAATCTCCAGGATCTCTTCTAAATACCGGCTGTTCATGGTCCCGTTGGTCTCCCAGCAGACTCTCAAGACCTTCTTGTTCTTGCGGGCGGTGGCCAGACGGGATGTGTGGATGGAATGGAGGATCTGGGGAGAAGGATCTCCTCCGAAATAGCATATACAGGATGTCATCCTGTCCACCGCCTGAGCCAATTCCTGAGATGAACTCGGCGTCTTGTCCCCCAGGTTCTCTTTGTAATGCCAATTCTGACAGAACAGGCAGTTGAACGTGCATCCGTAATAAAAGACAGCCAGGTTTTTATATCCGTATTCAGGACCTCGAGTGTGTGTGTATTCAGGGAATCCGGCGCTCGTGCCACCCGGACAGACCCAATCGGCGACACAATTCGTGGGCAAAGAGTCATGATACCAGGAAAAATATCCCTGCTTGGGAGGAGGAGTGATCTTTGTCCCTTCTTGATTTTCCCTCACGCCACAATAGCCTGTGTCTCCTTTTCCCATCCTGCACTGGTTGAGGCAGTAAGTGCAGGTGAGTCCGTCACTGTTATCAGGAGGTGCAGACGGAAGGCGGAAAGGCTCTCTTGAGGTCTGATGGGCTCTCCGGATATGGGACTCGACTGCCAGGAAATCTTTCAGGATGCATTCACGGCACAGGCCCAAAAACTGAGACACAAGGCCAGACTCTTTCCCGCAGTGGATGCACTTTCCCATGTTGAAAGAGAGAAATCCGCTCTTTTATGCGGAATGCTGACGGACCTTCTCTCCGTATTTATACAGGTCTGTTCAAAAGGGCAAAAAGTTAGAAATAGATGTTGATCCCGACACCGAAGGAATAGTTGCCCAAATCTAAGAGTTCTCCTCCGATCTCCACCTCTCCGGGACGGTACTTGCCTTCGAATAAAATCCCGAGTTTCGAGAGCCTGAGTTCTACACCGGCACCGTAGTTCAAACCCCAATCCGATTCTTTACCAACGTTCGTGATATCTGCCGTGTAGGTGCCGTAACCCGCGGTAAGGTACAATCTGAGGATCTTTAAAGAGATGGGAATAAACTTCACGTTCGCGCCGACGTACTGGTATTCCAGTGTTTCTCCACTGAAATCAACCACTCCGGATACTACCTCGACGATCTCATAATCCGAACGGATATAGGTCGCCTCGACGGCAAACATCATAAAATTCAGTCCGATCTGACCCCCATAAAAAAGCGACGTGCCCTG
>SOIA01000108.1 GCA_004378665.1 Candidatus Aminicenantota bacterium | reverse complement strand
CCAGAAGTGAGCAAATACGCACTCGAGAGTGCTGCGAAACTCAAAAAGAAAGAGTATGTTCCTGCTCTCATCCAAAAGTTATCGAGCCCCATCACCAGGGAAGATGCCAGCGTTGCGTTGAAAAGATACGGAGATACAATAACAGGCACTCTTTCGGATTATCTCAGCGACCGAGAAGAGAATGTGGAATTGAGGAAGGGAGCAGGTTCTGTATTGGCCCGCATCGGGACTCAAGATGCTGGGGATTTCTTGACATGGGAATTGGAGGAAGGCAAGGGCGAGATCGATATTGAAGTCATAGATGCTCTGGACCGGATCCGTTCGGAAAATCCTGATGTTCAGTTTCGAGTCGCTACAGTGGAGACAAAAATAGTCCAGAAAATAAAAGAATATTGCCAGTTGTTTGTAAAACATTTTAGTGCAAAATCTAAAAGGAAAAAAGCGGAGAAGAGAAAAGATTTACCTGAGGACCTAAACGTTCTCATGATGAATATTTTCAAACTGTTTGGACTGATTTACTCTCGAGAAGATATCATGAGGGCCTATCAAAATATACGAGTCGGAACAAAGGATTCAGTGGATTATGCTGTAGAGCTTCTCGATAATACCATACGGAAGGAGATGAGAGAAATAATCGTTCCTCTTCTGGAAGACCTTCCTCTTGAGGAACGGGTGAAAAGATGCAGGGGCTGTTTGAAGAATCTTACGAGGTCAAATAAAAAGAATGGCTAAGAACTTGACTTACAAGATTTTGTCTAGAATCATTGATGTCAGATCAGAAGAAGCGTCTTCCTCTATCCTTCTGTTTTTTTACTTTTTCTTTATCACCTCTTCCGCCGGCATCATCAAGCCTGTCAAACTTTCTCTTTTCTTGGACCAGCTCACTTTTGAGAAGCTGCCCTTCGCTTATCTTTTGACTGCTGTGTTCATGGGATTTGTTGTTTCAATAAATACTCGATTGCTGCGTGTTCTGAAGAGGCATGTGTATATTTCTCTCAGTTTGGCTTTTTTCATGGCGAATCTCTTCATATTCTGGATTCTTTTTAGGATGGAATGGCAGTGGACCTCGATGGCTTATTGGTTGTGGTCAGAGATATTCATGGTGACCACAGTGACGCAATTCTGGATACTGGTTAATGACATCTATCATCCCCGCCAAGCCAAACGACTGATTGGCTTTTTAGTCAGTGGAGGGCTTTTGGGAGGAATTTGCGGTTCTCTGCTTTCTTTTCTATTAATAAAATCGCGGGCCATCGAGACCGAAGGCTTGCTTTTGATTTGCCCTATAATGCTGGCTTTGTGTCTTATAGTTGTTTTCTTTGTTAAGAAGCACCAAAAAAAAGAAAGCGAAGACGAAAAAAAGAAAAAGGACGAACGAAAAAAGCCAAAAGTTGGGTACGTCGAGAGTTTTCGTTTGTTGAGAAAAAACCGTCATTTGCTCTTTCTGAGCGGGATGATGATCTCGGCTATCGTTGTCACAACACTGATTGATTTTCAGTTCAATTCAGTCGTAGGCCATCATTTTGCTGAGAAAGATGCACTGACTGCCTTTTTCAGTATGTTTTTCGCCGCGCTAATGGTTTTTTCTTTGCTGCTTCACACTTTCTTAACCAACCGGGTCTTGAGAAAATTTGGGATACGGGTCGCACTCCTGATCGCTCCTTTCCTGTTATTGCTCGGTTCAACTGCAGTATTTATTCTATTGGGTGCACTTTTTTATTGGGCCATTTTTATCAAGTTTACTGACAAAAGTTTTGCTCATTCGCTCAATCAATCTGTCAGGGAATTACTGTATATCCCGATTTCTCCTGAGATTAAATACAAAGCCAAGGTATTCATCGACATGTTCGTCAATAAACTCGCCCGGGGCATCGGAGCCCTTCTCATCCTCGGGGCTTTTTCAGTTTTTGGATTGTGGGGGAAAGAGCCTGTGGGCATCGTCGGATACATCAGTTCAATCGTTGTCCTTTTTTCAGCGATATGGATCATACTCAACACGCTGATTACCAGAGAATACGTGAATATCGTGAAAAGAAGCCTGAAAATAAAATGGCAGGATGCAGATAAATTGATCGGGGAAAAGATCGATGTGGATATGACAAAGCTGGTTTTTGACACTCTGGAGAGCAAAAACAGGAGTTCAGTTCTCTACGCCATGAATCTTTTTGACCTTGTCAAGAAAGAAAAGATGAGTCCTGAATTGAAGAAGATCATCTCCCAGAAATCAGACGAGATCAGGGCGAGTTCCATGGATACCCTGTTTGAGCTGGATGGGGAGGTTTTAATGCCAGAAATGGAGGACACTATCGATGAGGAGGACCTGGACGTCCAGATACAGGAGATCATGTCTCTTGATGTTTACCAGGAGTTGATGAAAGACAAGATCAATATGATTGTCAGTGAGGAAGGAAAAGATGCGGAGGTCTCCAGGATGGAAGCCGCCAAAGTCATGGGGATGATGGAAGCATCTCCATCCCTGATCCAGAGCCTCAGCAAGCTCATCAGGGATGAATCGCCAGAGGTTGTGAGCTATGCGGTGGAGAGTGCGGGGAAGTTGAGAAGAAGGGAGCTCGTCCCGTTTATCGTTCGCCATCTGAGCAATCCCTACATTCAGAGAGTGGCCCAAAAGGCCTTAGTGGGATACGGCGACAAGATTATCGGAACGCTGAAGGATTATATGGGAGACACCAAAGAAGACATCTCATTGAGAAAGGCAATCCCCGATATCATAGCGCAGGTGAGTACTCAGAGAGCGGCAAATATCTTGACTTTGGAGATGAAAAAGGAAAATAAGGATGTCGAGCCTGAGATCATCGCGGCCATATACAAGATGAAATCGAAGAATCCAAAACTGGTTTTCGATGAGATGATCGTTCTGCCGGAAATAATGGAGAAAATCAAAGAAAGTCACGAGATTTTGATTGAGATAGACGAATTGATGAGGGGAAAGAAAAAAGAACTTCTCACCAAAAATCTTGAGAATGATTTGGACCGCTCGATCAGACGGATTTTCGAGCTTTTAAGTCTCGTGTATCCCCACGAAGATATGATCAAAGCTTACCAGAATATTTGTTCTGGAACGAGAAAAGCAATGGATTATTCGCTTGAGCTTCTTGACAACACGGTGAAAAGAGAAATCATGGAAGTTCTTCTTCCCCTGGTAGAAGATATTCCTCTGGAAGATAAAGCCAGGAAGGGCAAAAAGGTTCTCAAGACTTTAGAAAAGACTAAATTTTCTTGAAATCTCACTTTTTTGGACTTATAATAACAACAATCGAAAATGCCAAAATTATTCGTCTACCCTAAAAAAGGGGAGGAACTCGTTATTCCTCTCAAAGACAAAAAGATTTCCATGGGCCGCTCTGCGGATAACGACATTCCGATACTCGATCCATTCTGTTCAGGACACCATGCAGTCATTTGTCCCAAAAATGATGGTTATGTCGTCAGGGATAACGGTAGCAAAAACGGAACTTTCTTGAACGGGAAAAAAGTTGTAGCCGAAACAGAACTGAAAAAGAGCGATGAGGTTCTTATCGGCTCGACGAGGATCATCTTTGACGACAGGCTTTCCACGAATGTGGAAATGCTGGAAGCATCATCTCCCACAACAAACATCAATACCATAATTCAGGTTGAGGATGTTCTGAAGAAGTCTGATATCGATACTACGATGAAAGCCACTTTTGCTTCTGTGGACATGGAAAAGGTCAAGTCGGAGCACAAAGCCTTCTCTGTGTTGAGTGAAGTGAGCAAAGCCCTTATCCTCCACATGCCTTTAGGCGAACTCCTGGACAGCATCATGGACCTCATCTGCGAAAACCTCCCTATGGATAGAGGAATTTTGATGCTGAAAGAGGGGAATCCTCCGCAGTTTATTCCAAAAGTTGTCCGGATCAACAATGAAAGCCTGAAGAATCAACGGATTCAGGTGAGTCAGAGCATTATCAACATGGCCGTGAATAAAAACTCCTCTGTCTTGACTTCTGATGCCCAGGCTGACTCTCGTTTCAAGGCTCAAGAGAGCATCATTAAATTCAACATCCATTCGGCCATGTGTGTTCCCTTGTGGAATAACAAAGAGATCATAGGAATCATCTATTCTGACCGGATATCCCTCCTTGACCAGTTCACAGATGAGGACCTCAAGATGCTGACTCTTCTGTCCAATTTAGCTGCAGTCAAAATAGAAAATGCGAAGCTGGTCGAGCAGGCTATCGAGAAGGAAAAGATGGAAAAGGAGCTGGATCTGGCTGCCAAAATTCAGGAAGATTTTCTCCCCAAAGAAAGCCCGAAATTCAAGAATTATAAAATCGCCGGTTCCAATGTGCCCTGTTATCAGGTCGGAGGGGATTACTTTGATTTTATTCCGATCGATGATAACCGCCTGGGCATTGTCATCGCCGATGTCTCCGGGAAAGGTGTCGGTGCATCCCTCCTCATGGCTTCCTTGAGAGCGGCTCTTCAGTCCGAGCTTTATCCAAGATATAAAGTTGATGAGATGGCGGGTAAACTGAATAACTTTGTCCACCGCAGTTCTTCTCCGAACAGCTTTATCACCTTTTTCTTCTGCGAGCTGGACAAGAAAACCGACGAATTGAGATACATCAACGCAGGCCATAATCCTCCCATTATCCTGGATAAAAAGGGCAAAGTTTATCGCATGGAAAGCTGCGGCTTATGTTTGGGGATGTTTCCTTCCGTGGATTATGGAGTGCAGAAGGTGACATTGAACCCAGGGGATACGGCTGTGCTGTTTACAGACGGGATCACCGAAAGCCGCAACAAAGACAATAAAGATTTCACTGAAGAAAGATTAATAAAACTGCTCCAAAAGAATGTCAAGCTATCCGCTCAGAAGCTTCTGGATAAAATCAGTGATGAAGTCGAGAAATTCACTGCTGGCGCTGAACGCATGGATGATATGACTCTCGTCAT
>SOIA01000023.1 GCA_004378665.1 Candidatus Aminicenantota bacterium | reverse complement strand
GGGAAGGTCACGATGAGAGATCTTTTTAAAACTCTGTTGCTCGTCCTTTCCGCATCCGCAGCCTTCATTATCGGCTTCTATATCGGAGGAGAGAAGGTGAAGACTGGGATCCCGGATTTTCAGGAAGATACAGAGGAAAAAAAATAGTCCATACATAACGATCTTTCTTCCCCCCTCATTTTTGAGGCATGAAATGCGCTGGGGATATTACGGCATCCTGATTATCTTTGTAGCGTTCTTCCTGCTTTTGGTGTTGAGCCCCAATCTGTCTTGTTTCGGAAGGAGACTGAAGTCCCCGTTTTATCCTCTTTTTCGAAGGAAAAAGAGAGTCAAGAAGATCAAGACCGGGGATTACGGTTTCTCTCTTGTGGATAACGGGGATAGACAAAAGGCCAAGGAAAAAAAGCAGAGGATGTCCGCACAAAGCCACGATACTTCGTCTGAAAAAGACGATGTAAAGAAGGAGTCAGGGGCAAGCAAGAAGAAGCTGAAAACCGAAGATTATGGTTTTTCCCCTGTTGATGATGACAAATGAGCCGTGGAAAGAGAATTCCAGAAAAGGAGAGAAACCTTCGATCGTCATCCTGGGCGGGGAACAGAGTCTTCTGAGCTCGGCAGCCCTGTACAGTGTGTTGAAATTCTCTCTGTTCACAAGCATGATTCTTGCTCTGCTTGTGCTTGCCGGCTGCAGGCCTTCCGGAGTTCTTCTTCAACCTGTCCCTGCTGAAATCGAGAGAATTGAGGGGCACGCGTCACTCCGAATTACAACCGAACAGGGCTCAACCCGGTCAAAATTCACCTTTCTGTTCCAGCTGCCCCAGCCCCAGCAGGGGCGGATCGAAGTTTCCGACGCCCTGTTGGGCAGAACTCTCTACCAGATTATCATGGACAGAGAGAGAGCGGTTTTTGTGCTCCCGTCAAAAAAAGTGTATTGGGAAGGAGAGGAGGAAGAGATCATCAACACCTTTCTGGGTTTTAGGCTGAATTTGGGCGAGATGATCAGCCTCTTAAGAGGAGAATGGGCGGGAGAAGAGGGTGAAGAGGAAAGCGGGAAAAACGCGGAGAGATGGAATTTGAACAGAGATGAGGCGGGTCGAATCGTGGCCGGTAAAAGAGGAAATTTAAGCTTTGAGGTCAAGGAGTTTCTCTCGAGTTCCGGATTGCCTCGTATCCTCATCTTCCAACATCCTTTGAACTCCGGGCGTCTGAAGATACTCCGGATCGACTTCAACAGGCCCGTTAAAAAAAAGAAAGCCTTCTCGTTTGACTTTCTAGCGCGTTATCAGCACGTTAGCTGGGAAGAGATGGAGAAGATTTTGGCCGATGAACATTAAGTCCTTTGCCAAGATCAACCTGGGGTTGGAAGTCATAGGAAAGCGGGAGGATGGCTACCACGAAGTCAGAACACTCCTGCAGACAGTCAGCCTCCACGATGTCCTGGAGTTTCGTCCTGCTCCGGATGACAGGATTATCCTTGCAGGAGACGACCGGACAATATCGTGGGGGAGGGACAACCTGATTTTCAGGGCTGCCCTTCTTCTGAAAGAGCGGTTCCGCGTTTCCAAGGGCGTGGAGATCCGCGTCGCTAAGGCTATCCCCCCTGGGAAAGGGTTGGGAGGAGGGAGCAGTAACGCAGCCATGACTCTTTATGCGTTGAATGAGATCTGGGGTCTTGGGCTTGAAAAAGAGGCTTTGATCGATTTGGGAAAGACGTTAGGGGCGGATGTCCCCTTTTTTCTCGAAGGGGGATTATGTCTGGGGACGGGAAGAGGAGACGATGTTGCCCCTGTGAACGAGCTGGAGTCCCTGTTTTGTCTGCTGGTCATGCCCGAGATTTCAATCTCCACTGCTTCGGTTTACGGGCAGCTTCAGTTCTCCTTGACTTCACACGGTAAAGACAGTAAAATTATCAAGTTTTTAGACAGCAGAGAGCTTGGTTCTCTTGAGAACGAGTTAGAAGAGACGGTTTTCCGCCTTTACCCTCAACTCAGCGCGATTAAGAGCCTTTTTCGGAGCCACGGGTCAGAGTTATCTTTGGTCAGCGGGACAGGCTCAGCCATTTTCGGGCTGTTTTCAGAAAAAGCAAAGGCAGAAAAAGTCCTCCAGAGACTCGAACAAAGCTATCCGTCGCTTCTCGTGAAGCTGTTGCCTCGAGAGCGATACAGGAAGAATTTCGGGTCTGGGGTGTAGCCAAGCGGTAAGGCAGCGGCCTTTGGAGCCGCCATTCGGAGGTTCGAATCCTCCCGCCCCAGCCAAAATGCGAAAGAAGAACTCCCTTAAAAGAGGAGTACGGATGAAAAACGAGAATACGATGAAAGTGTTTGCAGGATCCTCTGTTCCTGCTTTGGCGAAAGAAGTCGCAGGCTTCCTGAAAGTCGATCTGGGCAAATGTGTCCTGGAACAGTTCAGCGACGGGGAGATTCACTTTTATATCGATGAGAATGTCCGAGGAGAGGATGTTTTTATTGTCCAATCCGGCACGAATGATGCGAACTTCCACATGATGGAACTCTTTATCATGCTCGATGCCTTCAGGCGTGCTTCAGCGGAGAGGGTCACCGCTGTGATTCCCTACTTTTGCTATGCGCGCCAGGATTGGAAGGATCGGCCGAGAGTTCCCATATCCGCCCGGCTTGTCGCTGATCTACTGGAGGCCGCCGGGGCCACGAGGATTCTGACCATGGACCTCCATTCCCCACAGATTCAAGGATTTTTCTCGGTTCCTGTGGATAACTTGAGGGCAGCTCCTGTGTTGGCCAACTACCTGCAGAACCTGGGGCTTGAAGATCTGACCGTGGTTTCGCCTGATGCCGGAGGTGTGGAGCGAGCCAGGGTTTTTGCGAAGAGAGTGTCTGCCGAACTGGCGATCATTGATAAAAGAAGACCTGCTCCCAACGTGGCCAAGGTCCTTCGCGTCATTGGTGAAGTCAAGGACCGTGATGTCGTCATCCTTGATGACATGGTCGATACCGGAGGAACCCTTGTCAAGACAGTCGAGGCCCTGAAAAGAGAAGGAGCCAGAAAGGTTTTTGCTGCATGCAGTCATGCGGTTCTCTCAGGGCAGGCGGTTGAAAAAATAGAGAATTCTGAGTTAGAAAAGCTGATCGTGACCAACACGATCCCTCTAAGAGAGACAGCGAAATCATCCCAGAAATTCGAGTCTCTCTCGGTTGCCCCTCTTTTTGGAGAAGCCATACGGAGGATCAATAAAGGGTACTCAGTGAGTTCTTTGTTTGTTTAAGGAGGAAGCGAGATGAGTTTTAAGATAAAAGGTGAAAAGCGAGAAGTTTTTGGCAAGAATGCCTCTCGTCGACTGAGAAGGAACGGGATGATTCCCGTCATTCTTTATGGAGCGAAGGATGTGAACATTCCTCTGACTTTGAATAAGAAAGATGTTTTTCAGATCTTAAGGTCAGAGTCTGGGGAGAATACAGTCTTTGAAGTTTCATTCAATTCAGAGACGATGAATGCGATGATCAAGGATCTCCAGAAAAATCTCGTCACGGATGAGATTATCCACGCGGATCTGATTCAAATTGCCCTGGACAAGGCCATTCGAATATCTGTCCCAGTGGTCACGGTCGGGGATGCGGTCGGCGTCAAAACGGAAGGAGGATTTGTTGACTTCATCACTCGAGAAATCGAGATAGAATGTTTGCCCAAGGACATTCCTGAGCAAATCGAGATAGACATCAGTGAGCTTCATCTCCGACAGTCCTTTAAAGTCGAGGAAGTCGTTCTCCCCGGTGAAATTAAGCTGATAAGCGATCCTGAGACCATACTGTTCCATATCGAAGAACCGGCCAAGGAAGAAGAGATTGAGGTTGAAGAGGAAGAAGAGGAAGTGATCGGCGAAGAGGAAGAACCCGAAGTCATCAAAAAGGAGAAACTCGAGGAAGAAGAGAAAGAAGAGAAGAAAGAGGAAGCGAAAGAGGGCGAGGAGAAAAAGGAAGAAAAAAGGAAAGAGAAAAAGAAGGAGTGATATGTGTGGGCTGTTGTGGGGCTGGGAAACCCTGGAAGACGCTATTCTGGGACAAGACACAATGCCGGCTTCCTCTTTGTGAGAAGCATGGCGAAGACGTGGAAGATTCGGCTGAAAAAAAGAAGGTTTTCATCGAAGATTGGAGAGGTTGAAAGGAAGAGCGAGAAGATCATGCTGGCTCTTCCACAGAATTACATGAACAACAGCGGAGTGGCTGTGAAGCAGATTTTAGCAGGAAGGAATATTCGGCCCGAAAAACTTATTGTCGTCTATGATGACCTGGATATCCCCTTGGGGGAGATCAGAATCAGAAAAGCAGGAGGCGCGGGAACCCACAAAGGGATGGGCTCTGTTGTGCGAGAGATAGAAACCACAGAATTCCCAAGAATGAGGTTAGGCATAGGCCCTTTGCCTCCCGGCGAAGATGCGGTGGATTACGTGCTCTCCGCTTTCGAGAAGAGAGAAATTCCGCTTTTGGTAGATGGCTTGAAGAAAGCCCAAGAAGCTCTGGAGTTGATTCTCGCCGGGAGCGTGGAAGAAGCCATGAATACGTTTAACCAAAGAGGAAAAACCGCAGCCGGTTAATAAAGAGAGAAAAAGCTCCTTGTTCCTTCTCTAAGGAGAAGGAGCTGTAAATCCATAAGGAGGTGTCAATGACACAATACGAAACAGCATTTCTTATTTCCCCGAACTTGGAAGAAGAAGAGACAGAAAAAGTCATCACTCAGATGGCAAAGGTTATTTCTGAGAAGAAAGGGAAAATGATCAACGAGGACAGATGGGGGAAAAGAAGATTGGCTTATCCCATCAAGAAGTTTGAGGAAGCCTTTTATGTCTTTTTTCATTATGAAGGGGATTCAGAGATTCCTTTAGAATTGGAAAGGCGCTTCAAGCAGACAGAAGAAGTATTACGCTACCTGACAATGAAAAAAACTCAGAAAGAGAACGTGCGCCGGAAGAA
>SOIA01000328.1 GCA_004378665.1 Candidatus Aminicenantota bacterium | reverse complement strand
AGCAAAACCCCTGGAGAGGATCATTCTGGTCACCGATGCCACCAGGTTTTACGGTATCAAACAGGGCGCATCTTATTCGAAGGAGGGGAAGCTTTTCGGAAGCAACACTGCGCTGGATTTAGCTTTGAAGCACATGACTCGATTCACAGGGATGCCGTTTACCCAAATACTGAGGACTGTGACAACCAATCCGGCTCGACTTTTAAAAATCGAGGACCGAAAGGGTTTCCTGAAAAAAGGGTGTGACGCGGACATCGTCATCTTGGATAAGGAATACAAGGTCCAAGAAGTGTTCTTGAGAGGAAAGAAATTGCCGCATTCCGAAGGAAGGCCGGCCGCTGTTTGAGGTTCGAGATTGCCTGAAAAGATGTTATGCGGGAAGGATTATCCAATTCGAGACAGAAACCATCAAAAGCAGAATCTTGCGTTCATCACAAGGGCGATGAGGAGATGAAACGCAGATTAGGTTTCCCCATTTCGCTGATAGTCTTCGTCATGTTATCGGTTTCGTGCAGCTCTTATTTGAAACGTTTAAAAGATCCCCATTTCGTCAATTTCTTTGAAAAAGCCCAGTTGATCATGACCGAACAAGAGATAGAAGTCTATAAGCGTCTTCTTGATGAAGAATCGAAGGAAGAGTTTATCGAGGAATTCTGGAGGATCAGAGATCCTGATCCCGGGACCGACGAAAACGAAGCCAAAATCGAGTTTGAAGAAAGAATCGATTATGCCAACAGATGGTTCTGGCCCTTCAGTCAGGCTCAAGGCCCTGATGACGAACCTGATAATGATTCAGGATGGAACACAGATAGAGGACGAATGTACATCATCCTGGGACCTCCTGACAGTGTCTATATCGGTGGATTCCATTATGCGCCTGATGACATCCATATGCGCAGGAGTGTTCCAGGCGGTGATGAAGTGTGGTGGTATGAACGGTATCCATTGGTTCTGCATTTTCAAAGGGTTGAAAGAGGAGACTTTAGACTTCTTACAGACACAGCGGACTTGATGGTTGCAATGGAAAGCGCAAAATTGAACCTGGTTAGCTCTGGGCTCCTCAAAAGTGCAAAAAGGAGATTTGAGTTTGATGTTGAGTACAGGGACAACACGATCCTCATCGTCATCCCAGTTAAAAGGGTGGACTTTAAGGAAGAAAATGAAAAATTAACCGCCCGATTCTGCGTGAGGATAAACATCTACCTCGAACATAGAAAAGTCGATGAGATCGAGGATATGAGAGATTTTTCCGAAAGTGAAGATGTGTTTATTGAGACGAAAAATATTATCTTAGAATATCCTTATGAATTGACTGCCAAAGGAATGTATTTGTTCGACGTTATGGTCGAAGATATGATGGCGATGTCTTTCGGCAAATACCGGAACAGCGTTAAGCACAAGCATTAGGACAGGATTTTCATTCATCAATGAGTTAAGAAGGGCGCGTTTTAAGACTTTCTGGAGGGATTCGCGATGAACATAAAGAAAAAAGCGGCGGAGC
>SOIA01000302.1 GCA_004378665.1 Candidatus Aminicenantota bacterium | reverse complement strand
TTGTCATCTCTGGCATACCAGTACTTCAGACTATTCAAAATTATGCTTGAGATTATAAGCATTTGCCCTTAATATTTATAAAAAAACACCTTCTTGAAGAAGGCCATTGATAAATATTGGGAATCTCGAGAAGCGAAATGAAACACGGCAATGAAATGCGATGAGTCAGATAAAAAAAGAAGCAAAATATCAAATCCCTGATACCATAAAAACCCTCCACGATCCAGAGCCGGATTACACAAAACCTCTATTGAAACTTTCAAAAAAATTATGCGATCGGATGCATAAACGGCTTCATTTCCTCTACAGCGAATCAGTCGCTCAATCCACGATGCGCGAACTGGAGCGAATTCTAAAGGTTTTCTATGCTCACAAACCTCAAAGACTCGCAAAAGAGGATAAAAATTTTAATCTCTCAGAACGGTTCACACAAAAAGATGTTATTTTGATCACATATGGAGATCTCTTGAGCGGTCAGGAGAACTCACCTCTAGCAACGCTTGCCAAATTTTGTGACACATATCTTAAAGGAACCATTAACACCCTGCATATCCTGCCCTTCTTCTCTTCTTCTTCTGACAGAGGATTTTCTATAACCGACTTTGAAACAGTAGATCCCAATCTAGGGTCGTGGCACGATATTGAAGACCTTGAAAATCGTTACCAGCTTATGTTTGATTGCGTTATAAACCATGTCTCATCCAAAAGCAGATGGTTTAGTGAATTTATGAATGACCACCCCTACTATAAAGACTTTTTCATCGCATTCAAATCGCGGGAAGAGCTGACCCCTGGACAGAGGAGCCTGATATTTCGACCTCGGTCATCAAGAATTCTTACAGAGTACCAGTCACTGAATGGCCCAGTCTTTGTCTGGACAACGTTTTCTCCAGATCAAATAGACCTGAATTATAAAAACCCAAATGTCTTGCTGCGAGTTATTGAGATTCTGCTCACGTATGTCCGTCATGGGGCAGACATAATACGTCTTGATGCTGTGACCTATCTCTGGTTAGAGCCCGGAACAAGGTGTATCCATCTGGAGCATACCCATGAAATCGTAAAACTCTTTCGTGACATCTTAGATGCTGTTGCGCCGCGCGTCGCATTAGTCACAGAAACAAATGTCCCTCATGACGAAAACATATCATACTTTGGAAATGGGCACGATGAGGCTCAAATGGTGTATAATTTCGCTCTCCCTCCCCTTGTTTTGCATTCATTCTACACTGAAAATACGACCACCCTCTCTAACTGGGCAAAAAGTCTAAAGAAGGTTTCTGATACGACAACTTTCTTCAACTTTCTGGATTCGCATGATGGTATCGGGCTCATGGGAATTAAAAATATCCTCGAAAAAGATGAGATCGATGATTTGATTGAAAGGGCGAAAAAACACGGAGGGTTCATTTCGTATAGAACAGCAGAAGACGGGACAGAAGTCCCGTATGAAATCAATATCACTTGGTATAGCGCCTTAAATTTTAAGGGAAGTAGTGAAGACATCCCTTTTCAGGTCAAGCGTTTCATTGCATCAAGGTCAATAGCTCTTGTTCTCCAGGGTGTCCCGGGAATTTACCTGCATAGTTTATTCGGAACTCATAACGACCATGAAGCCGTGGAGGATACTCAGAAGAAACGTGCAATTAACAGGACAATTGTTGATGCCGATTCAATCATGAGTTCCATGAACTATCCCCACACGAAGAAATCGCGCATTAACAGGGAGCTAGGAAAGCTTATTAAGATACGCACTGAGAAGCGGGCTTTTCATCCAAATGGAGGTCAACACGTGCTCGTCGTATCTCCAGATGTATTGACAGTCCTGAGAACATCACCAGAAATGGATCAACATATTCTAACGATAACCAACGTGACGAGCAGAGAGAGCCAAATTGAAATCTCACTTTCAGAGATCAATTCGTCTGAATCCAGATGGTATGATCTTATAGAAGGGAAATCGCTTTCAACTGAAAATCAAAAGTTGACTATCACCCTGCGACCTTATGATATCATCTGGTTACAGCCATCCCGTGAGGTGGAGTGAATAGTAAAAGCGATGAGTTTTAGTGCCAATACCTGTAAAAAAAAGGGGGCAATATAACCTCAATTTTTCCACTGCTTATATAAAATTTAAAACAATGAATATTATAAATCAAAAAGGTTGAACAATGAAAAAGATCGGCATTTTAACGAGAGATTGTGCTGGGATTAACGCGGCTATAAGGGCGGTTGTCAGGACCGCCTGCCATTACAACATGGAAATTTTAGGAATCCGCAGGGGGTATGAAGGCCTGGTAAACGGGGAGTTAGTCAAACTGGATAGACTCTCTGTATCAGGCATCCTGAACCGCGGAGGCACAATATTAAAGACAGACCGCTCAAAAAAATTTCACACAGAAGCAGGACAGGAACAGGCCGTTCAGACTCTAAAAGAAAATAACATTGAGGGTTTAATTGTCGTGGGCGGCAATGGCTCAATGACAGCGGCACACATACTCGCCAGCAAATACAATATTCCCACGATTGGCATCCCTGCGACCATTGATAATGATATTTCCGATGTTGAGCTCACGATTGGCGCTGATACTGCCGTTAACGTCGCAATCGAAGCTTTGGATAAAATAAGAGATACCGCCACAAGTTTAGAAAGGATATTTGTTGTTGAGGTGATGGGCCGGGATTGCGGATACATTGCCCTGCAGGTGGCTTTAGCTGGAGGATGTGAAGAGGTTATGATTCCTGAAAAAGATTTTGATGTGGGAAAGATATGTGAAGAAATCTCCGAGGGGAACAAAAAAGGAAAAATCAGCTGGATCGTCATCGTTGCAGAAGGAAGAGCAAAAGCCGACGACGTCGCACAAACAATAGTTTTGACGACAGGACTTGAGACCAGAGTCGCCGTTTTGGGATACATTCAGAGAGGAGGGTCTCCAACTGCCACGGATAGAATATTGGCTGCTCGCCTGGGAAGTCATGCTGTTGAAGTTTTGAGGAGTGGAGAAACAGATAAATGTGTGTGTTTAAAAGGAAATCGACCAGATACCGTGCCCCTTGAGAAAGCGATCCAACCCAAACAAATAGAAATCGAAGAGTATTACAGGCTGATTAAGATACTGACATAAGAATTGATACACGCATCTCTGCTTTACAGGACGTGTCATTGTTTGCTGACAAAACAATGTTTCGCTTTCCAGCTTTTAACAACATGTCAAAGTATCAATTCAGCGATGGAAAAATGGGAGGGTAAAATGCTTTTTACAGATGAAAAAGAATTATTCGGTCAATGCAAAATTGAACTCGTTAATGGCAAAATCAAGATTGTGGATTCAGATTTCTTTAGAGAAAAAGCCCTAGAATATCTCGTCGATACATTCCTCTTGAATGATTCCGAACATCTCATGAAGATATGCCACTGGGTGGTGTATGAGGCTGCGCATAAATTTGGAATAATCCCTTCCTCTATTCAAGCTTTATACGAAGCAAGAGCAAAAAAAAATTTAACTCACTTTTCCGTGCCAGCGATAAATATCAGAACACTAACCTACGATCTGGCAAGGGCCGTTTTTAGAGCAGCAAACAAGATAAATGCTGGCTTATTTATATTCGAGATTGCAAAGGGTGAAATTGGCTATACCGGACAAAGACCTCGAGAGTATGTCTCCCTTATCATCCTTGCGGCGATAAAAGAGAGTTTTAGCGGCCCGCTCTTCATCCAAGGAGACCATTTTCAGGTCAACGCCCAGAATTACCTTCAGGACAGAGACAGAGAAATCAATCAGTTGAAAGACCTGATATCTGAAGCCATTGAGGCTGGCTTTTACAATATCGACATCGATTCATCAACGTTAGTCGATTTGTCTAAATCGACTCTTGATGGCCAGCAGGAATTGAATTATCAAGTATGTGCACAGTTAACAAAATTCATTCGCACAATCCAGCCTGAGGGAATTGAAATCTCAATAGGAGGGGAGATCGGTGAAGTCGGAGGCCAGAACTCCACTCCTGAAGAATTGCAGGCATTCATGCGGGGCTATCTATCCCAAATTCAAGGGCTCAAAGGCATCTCTAAAATAAGCATCCAAACTGGCACTTCCCATGGAGGAGTCGTATTGCCAGATGGCTCGATCGCAGAAGTCAAATTGGACTTTGATGCATTAAAAGCACTCTCCCAAATCGCAAGGACTGAGTTCCAGATGGCAGGAGCTGTGCAGCATGGCGCTTCGACACTTCCCAAAGACGTCTTTGACCGCTTCGTTGAAGCGGAGTGCGCTGAAATCCACTTAGCCACACAATTTCAAAATATTGTTTATGAATATCTTCCTCTCTCAATAAAAGAAAAAATATATGCCTGGCTCCATACAAATTGCGCAAGCGAAAGAAAACCCGAGCAGACCGATGATCAGTTTATCTATAAAACAAGGAAAAAAGCTTTTGGGCCGTTCAAGAGACAAATCTATTCTCTGCCTCTCGATATAAAGGATAAAGCTTCTTCTGCGTCTGAGGAAGAGTTCTCCTTTCTCTTTGAAAAGCTCAATATAAAGGATACCAAAGTACTCGTTGATAAATACATGAAACCCATGAGGGTAGTAAAGAGGAAAGAAGACTTCATCCAATAGGGAAAAGATTCAGGAAAACATAAGGAAGGTGTTATATTTTGGGCCCAGCTTCGAGTATCTCTGATTCACAATCATCTGCGAATTGCTGAAAGTTTTCTCTAAATTTTCCTGCGAGCTCCTTCGCCTTCTCCATGTAATCGCTCTTCTTTTTCCAGGTCTGGACAGGATTCAATATTTCATCTGGAACATCCTGACACTCTTTAGGAATTTTCAATCCAAACACATTCTCTTCTACAAACGAGGATTTCTCCAATGCGCCAGAAAGAGCCGCATTGATCATTTGTCGCGTATATTTCAGTTTAATCCGGCTTCCGACTCCGTAAGGGCCACCCACCCATCCTGTGTTCACCAGCCAGCATTTGACGTTATGTTTTAAGATTTTTTCTCTGAGCAACTGTGC
>SOIA01000304.1 GCA_004378665.1 Candidatus Aminicenantota bacterium | reverse complement strand
AAGAAAAGGAAGAAGAGACAAAAGAATAGACAGCACTGCCCGGTCGCATACGGGGCGATGGCCTCTCTATTCGTCTCTAAAATCTGAGTGTATGCGTCGGCTCTAAAGAGCCGCTTTCTCCCCCGCATCATCCTGCCCACAAAAAACTTGACAGGGCATCTGTAATTCTGCATTATGTAATTAAATTACAAATTACAGGAGATGTGAATTATGGATAATAAAAAAGCCAAACAAGAAAAAAAATCAAAGCCCAAAGCCAAAAAACACCCGAGTGCTCTCGATGAATTGGGGAATCAGGTGGAAAAATTCGCGGTGAAGACAGCAGAATCCATCAAAAAGGTCATCGATAAAGCCATGGCCTCAAGAAATACGGTTCTCAGCATCCGTATCAACGAAGACTGCGACAAAAAGCTCAAGATGCTGGTCGACGCCGGATTGTTCAAAAGCCGGTCAGAGAGTGCCGCATTCCTGATCCATGAAGGAATAAAGAACCAGGAGCCCCTCTTCGCAAAAATCTCGAGCCAACTGCACAAGATAGACAAAATAAAGGGAGAGCTCGAGAACATAATTTCCAAAGAAATGGAAAAACCAGAAGGCCCGGAGAAAAAAGAAACAAAAAGCAAAAAAGAAACAAAAAAAACCTGATTCACAAATTGGATTAAAGCGCCGCATCACTTCTCATAAAAAAAGTCGCCTGCCCCCTTTTTTCTTCTGAGAAGCTGTGATAATATTTTTTATATGGCAAACATCAAGATTCTCCTTCTTCCCCTACTCTTCTCCCTCCTCTCCACGACCACTCAAGACATAGAGAAAGCATTTCTCCAGAACAAGCCGAAGATACTCTACTCTCTTCTGTCCTCAAAAAGCTCTATCAACATCTCCCTTCCCGAGCCCATATCATTCTCCGACCAACTTTCCAATCAACAGGCTTATTTTCTGTTCAAGAAAATTTTTTCCTCCTACACAACATTCGAATTTTTTTCCGAGAGCGAAATCCCTCTCTCTCCCGAAGAGAATGACTTCATTTTCAAAGCCAGGTGGTCTTTTAGAGACAACAAAAACAACGACCAGCACGTGCTGCACATCTTCTTTTTCATGGTGAATGAAAATCACAGCCGAGCTTCCCCCTCTCCATCGAGTCAGGACAGCGGGAAAATGAAACCTATCTGGAGAATTATTGAAATCAAGGCAGAAAAAATTTGAACATCTCTATTCAATCAATTAAAAACAAGGGCCTCCTCTGGGGATTCATTCTCGGGATCCTACTCTCCGCATTGGTCTTGATCCTCTCTTTACTTCTTCCCGTACTGATCACTTCCGGTCATTATCAGAAAAACCTGGCTCAGTTGAGGAATCAAGCCAAAGCCATTAAAAACGAATTCTCCGCTCTCATCGCTCACATGGACCTGAAGAGAAAAATGATCGTGGATACTCCCTTCCCTGAAGAAAAGGATGAGATATTCAGATTGTTCAAAAGGCTCGACCTTGATACAGAAATTGAAGGCATCGGGTATTACTCCAGCGAGGGACGAATCATACTGTGGCTGGGGAATATCGCTGACTTTATCAAAATCCCGTATCCAGAGGAAAACGAGTCCAATCCTCTCAAGCAGGAATTTTCTTTTCTCATCAACCACAAATCATCCGTTTATCTTGCCGAGCTGCAGAAAGTCAGCCCCGATGGATTCGTTATCCTTTTCAGGCTTCTGGCTTTCATCCCGGAGTTCAAAACACCCTATCTCAAAGATCATCATTTCTTGAAACCCAAACTGCTCAGTAACTGCGACATCGATTACTCGGATTTTCGGAGTGATGTCTCAGGATTCGAGAAACTCTTTTCTCGGCACAAGGACGAATATTTCGGACAGCCAGGCCCTCAGAAAGAGATTCGCTCCCTTCTCTTCCCTTTGAGGAATGAAGCCAAAAAGATAGTCGCCACCGTTACACTCAGCGCTCCGTCGCTTTCTGCAAAGATTTCAAAACAAAAGGAAAACTTCCTTTTTATTTTTTACATACTCCTCGGAATTTCCCTTCTCTCTCTCCTTATCTATTTTGTCAAATCCCCCTCGTTCTCTAAAGAACACAAACCACTGCCAGGACTGCTTGTGGTGCTGATATTGGTCGGGCTGAGATTCATTTTTATCCCGTTGAGCAACCTGGAAAAACTCCAGGCTCTTCCCATCTTCTCTCCCTCTTCAGCCAGTTTCTTCTCCATCTGGGTTTTCACAAAGTCTCCTGCGGATATTTTTCTCACATCTTTCTTTCTCTTCTTGATCGCCGGTGGCCTGGCAATATATTCTCGACGTCTTATTCAAGACGAAGGACGAAAATTTTCACCTCTTTCCGTTCCGATTATTGTGTTATTCGTCTTGACTTCACTGTTTTTTGTTTTCGTGTTTCAAGAATTCCTCTTCCGCCTCGTTGTTCATTCCAACATTAACCTCCTCCGTTTTTCTCTCGACCCATCATTTTTCCTTCTTCACCTCAGTATTTACCTGTTCCTCTGCGTGATCTTTTTTGTCCTGTTCGCTGGGTTGAGGATCGTCTCTCTCCTCTCCTCAAGACCCCTTCTGCCTCTGATCGTCCTCATCTTGGGGTTTGGAGCCTATCTCCTCCTTTTTAAAAATTGGAATTCTCCTCTTCTTTTCTCTTTTCAGTTTCTAATTCTCCTCCTGGTCTTCTGTGTATCCTTTTATCCTCAGCTCCTCAAAAAAAAGGAAATCCTACTATCAGCGCTGCTTCTTTCCACCCTGTTCATCTATACCTCCCTCCATCACTCCACATCTAAGCGGAATGATTCTCTTCTCCAGAATTCCCTCCAGAACATCATAAGGTCACAGGAATCCTGGGGTTTCTTCATACTCAACCAATCCTTTCCTGAGATTGATAAAAGAGAAGAATCCATCGTCTTCTTCATGAAGGACGCTCAGCCTTCTGATTTCGCGCATTCATTATGGAACAGGACTCTACCGGCAAAATTCAACTGGTATTCAAGCCTGGAGATACTCAATCCGGATGGAGAGTTTCTTTCCCGGTTTTCTCTGAATGTCCCTGAACTCTACAACGCTGACTATGACCTTCCCCTCAGCCGGGCTTGGTCCATTTCTTACCTGAGCACATTCATAATGGGTGAGGAAAGAGATTTTCTATTCGGGTACAAAGACTGGTTTGAGGAGGACAATCACTTGGGAAGAACAATTCTTTATCTTTCCATCGACTACGATATGCTCCCTTTCCTCTACTCAGCGAATCCCTACTTCGAGCTCATGAGAGTCACTTCCATTCCTTCTTTGAACCGGTTTGACTTGGGTTTTGCAATATTCGATCCAGAGGGCAGGTTGATCTTCAATCCCAACAACATCTCATCCGGTATTCCTCTTGCAGTCCTGGAAAAAATCGATTCTCAAGGGTCTCTCTGGTCGGTCTTTACCGAAAAAAACAAAAAGTATCTCTCTTTTTATTTCAAGAAAGATTCCAGGATTTATTCGCTCTTCATACCCAAAAAGAATTTCTTGAATTTTTCCACGGAATTCCTCAGGCTTCTCTTTTTCTACCTCGCTCTGTCTCTCTTCTTCTTTATCCTGATTGCGGTCATAACAGGAC
Organism: Candidatus Aminicenantota bacterium; assembly: GCA_004378665.1. Lineage (GTDB taxonomy): Bacteria > Acidobacteriota > Aminicenantia > Aminicenantales > Aminicenantaceae > SOIA01. Next base: position 1,417 of record SOIA01000304.1, on the reverse strand, counting down.
AAAAAATCAAGAATCCCCTCTGGTCGTTTTCAAACCGGGTCTACATCTCTTTTGTGGCCATCGCGTTTATTCCGCTCCTTCTTTTCACATTCTTGACCAGAGACTTTTTCGCTCAGATCTTTACTCAACAGTTCACCGAAAAAGCGGAAATCCATGCCAATTTTGTCCGCCGAGTGATGGAAGATTTCATGCTCACCCAGCAAGAAGAAATGATCTCATTGATCGCCCCCCCAGAAAATGTGGTCCTGGAAATCAGCTCCATCATCTCCAGCGACGTGAATCTCTATCAAGATGGAAGAATCATCTCTTCCAGCCGAAGGGAATTCTTTGACTCCGGGCTGCTTCCTGACCTGATCGATGGAGAGATCTATTACAAAATCCAGTACGAAAACAATCCGTACTACACCCAGACTCAAAAAATCGGGGATTACTCTTTCCACACACTCACGACCTCTTATTCACTCGGAGATTCCTTCCTTCTCATCTCACTCCCTTTTCCTCTTGAACAGCAGGAAATATCGAAGGCAACGGAAGAGCTGATCGAATTCCTGTTCTTCATTTCTGTCTTCTTCATTGCTGTTGTCCTGACTCTTGCTCGAGGTATCGGCCATATGATCGTGACTCCTATAAAAAAGCTGCTCGTCGGGACAAAAGAGGTGAGCTCAGGAAATCTCGAAATCTCCATCCCTCATAAGCCTCAAGATGAGATGAAGACTCTGATCGACGGGTTCAACACCATGATCAAAAACTTGAAGAAGCACGAGCAGGAGCTGACGGAAATGAGTAAAAAGGTGGCTTGGGCAGAAATGGCAAGAAAAGTCGCCCACGAGATCAAGAATCCGCTGACCCCCATCCAGCTCTCTGCGGAACACCTGCTCAGGGTTTACAAAGATAAGAGGAAAGATTTCGATCAGGCCCTTCAGGAATCAGCGTCTTACATCATCAAAGAAGTCGAGAATTTGAGAAAAATCGCCCAGGAATTTTTAGAGACATCTAAAGAAGCAGCCCTGCGGAAAGAGCCGTTTGATTTGAAAGTGCTCATCCAGGATACGGTGGCTCCTTATAAGAAAATGATCTCAGAAAGAATCAAGTTCAAAGAGATATTCGAGGGCCGGGATTTTCACATGGTGGGTGATCGAAGCAAGATGATGATCGCCCTCAGAAACATATTCATCAACGCCATCGAAGCCATCCAGGATAAAGGGGAGATCAGAATCTCCGTCTCCAGGAAAAAAGACAGGATCAAAGTCGAGATCAAAGATACAGGCATCGGCATCGAAAAAGAGTTGCTGGAGAGAATCTTTGAACCCAATTTTTCGACCAAAGACGTCGGAACCGGTTTAGGCCTTCCCATCGCCAAAAAAATCATAGAAGAGCACGGAGGATCAATCCGTGCATCAAGCAAGGAGAAAGAAGG
>SOIA01000364.1 GCA_004378665.1 Candidatus Aminicenantota bacterium | reverse complement strand
CAGTCGTGATCATAGTCGGATTAGGTGTTGTGTTCATAGGAAAAGAAGCCACTACGCTTCCTCCGGAAAGGACGATGATCGTGGTTCTGCCGTTCGATAATTTAGGGCCGCCAGAGGATGGCTATTTTGCTGACGGAATCACTGAGGAAGTGACAGGCCGCCTGGCCGCATTGCAAGGACTGGGTGTCATCTCCCGCACAAGTGCAATCCGGTATAAGAATACCGATAAAACCATCCGGCAGATTGGCGAGGAATTAGGGGTGGATTATGTACTCGAAGGCGCTGTGCGCTGGGATCGAGATGGTGACGGTCAGGGCCGCGTGCGGGTGACGCCAAAACTCATCCATGTTTCCGATGACACTCAGCTCTGGTCTGAATCTTACGACCGGGTTATGCAGGACATCTTTTCCGTTCAGTCCGAAATTGCTGAACAGGTCGCCCGACAACTGGATATCACCGTGCTGGAGCCGGAACGAAGAGCTCTGTTTGCCGAGCCGACTGACAATATCGAGGCTTATGATCTTTACCTCAAAGGAGGAGAACATCAGAGTCGAGGGTGGAGGACTTCAGATGCCAGTGATTTCGAACAGGCGATTCAGATGTACGAGAGAGCGGTCGAATTAGACCCGAACTTTGCACTCATTTACATTGATTTAGCGAATATTCATTTGAGAATGTATTTTTTCGGCACTGACCGCACCGAAGAGCGGCTGGCGAAAGCAAGGGCTGCGGCCGAAAGAGCTCTTGAACTCCAGCCTGACGACCCTCAAGCACTTGAGGTGATGGCGCTTTATTACTACTGGGGATTCCTTGATTATGACCGGGCTGTGGAGATCATTGAATCCATCCAGAGAGCTCGGCCGAATCTCGTTCCAAACGTGCTGGGATATATTCAGAGACGACAGGGCAAATGGGAAGAAGCTGTAGAGACTATGAAAAAATCATTCGAGCTCAATCCCCGCTATTCCCAACTGGCCTATGAGATCGGAGGAGCTTTAGTCAGCATGCGCAGATACACCGAAGCAGAGAAGTGGTTTGATCGAACCCTCTCGATCGATCCTGACCATCTCGCTGCACAGATGGGGAAAGTGGGCATTCAAGTCCTCTCAGAGGGAAATGTGGAAAAAGCAAAGGCCTTTCTGGAAAACGTACCTCAGCATCCATTTGCCGATTACATGTGGTTTATACTCGGGATGATGGAGCGGAACTACCAGGAGACTCTGGACCGGCTGGACTCCCTGTCCTACAGCCTTTTCGAGGAGCAGCATGTCTATTTCCATCGAGACCTTGCTTACGCGGCTGTCTATCATGCGATGGGTGATTCATCAAAGATGGAGACTCATGCCGGATGGGTACGAGGCGCACTGGAGAGAGCGATAGCAGAGCGTCCGTTAGATCCCAGGTATCATGCTGCGCTTGGCCTGACTTACGCCTACCTTGGCCAGAAAGACCAGGCCATCCTGGAAGGAAAGCGTGCCGTTGACTTATATCCGGTCACAAAGGATGTCGCCTTGGGGCCTCTGTACCTTCTCAACCTGGCCAGGATTTACACGTTAGTCGGGGAGCATGAGGAGGCGATCGGTCAGCTCGAATACATCCTATCAGTTTACTCTTCAGAATTTCTCTGGCAGGTGATCTCTGTTCCACTCTTGCGTATCGATCCCATGTGGGATCCACTCCGTTCTTATCCAAGGTTTCAACGTTTACTCCAGGAGAGTCCAAGGATTTTCATCCCCGGAACTTAAGATGGAACAATGGGGACGTTCCCCAAGGGGACACCTCTTATCCTGATTCATGTTTTATGAAGAGGACAGACTGCTCTTTTAAATAAACCAATCCATCCTTTTCACGTTAGCAAAAAAATACGCTTGTTTGAATATTTGCATGTGGCTGTGCTCATCAATCTCGAAGAGGTGTCCCCTTGGGGAACGTCCCCAATTGATGGGGAACGTCCCCAATTGATTTAAATTGACTCTTTTTTGATTAGTTGATATTCTTTTGCCGGACAACCAGCAAAAATGGGTATTGAATGTCCTAAGTGCCGCTCTGAAAATCCTGATAACAGTCGCTTTTGCAACAAGTGCGCAACACCCCTTCCATCGGCAAAAGACATTTCTGCCATCCCCACAGAAACAGGCGAAACTCCCGCAGATCAAATAATTCGAGGGGGAACTTTCGCGGGCCGGTATGAAGTGATCGAAAAGCTGGGAGAGGGGAGCATGGGTGTTATCTACAGAGTAGAAGACAAGAAGATCAATGAAGAAGTGGCTCTCAAGCTCATAAAGGCAGAAATTGCCGCGGATAAAAATATCATCGAACGCTTTTCCAATGAACTGAAATTCGCCCGCAAGATCGTCCATAAAAATGTCGGCCGGATGTATGACCTCAATGAAGAAGAGGGCACTCACTTCATCACGATGGAGTTTGTGTCCGGTAAGGATTTGAAAAGTCTGATCCGGATGACAAAACAGATGAGTGTGGGGACAACCATTCACATTGCTCAGCAGATATGTGAGGGATTGTCCGAAGCCCATCGTTTGGGGACTATTCACCGGGACTTAAAACCGAGTAACATCATTATAGACAAGCAGGGAAATGCCCGGATAATGGACTTTGGCGTGGCCAGTTCCCTTAAAACACGAGCCGTGGCGGGTCCGGGAGTGATAATCGGGACACCGGAGTACATGTCTCCCGAGCAGGCTGAAACCAACGATATCGACCAGCGTTCGGATATCTACTCGTTGGGAGTGATCCTGTATGAAATGGTGACAGGGCAGGTGCCTTTTCAAGGAGATACGCCTCTGAGCATCGTGGCAAAACACAAGACAGAGATAGTTCCGGGACCCAGGACACTCAACGCTCAAATTCCCGCTGCGCTCAGCAGGGTGATTCTCAAATGCATGGAGAAAAATAGGGAAAAGAGGTATTCGAGTGCTGAAGACATACTTTCGGACCTAAAGAAGATCGAGGAAAGCATTACGACTGAGGAAGAAGTTTTTCCGGAGAGAAAGCTCCTGACTCCCACTACAAAGATCACGATGACCTTGAAGAAACGATGGAAGACTATTGCAGCATTCGCATTGGTGCTGGTTTTCGCTTTATCCGCTTTTCTGTATTTCAGTAAAGTCCGACCGAGGCTTGCTTCCCCGGAGGGAACGGTCCTGGTTGTTCTCCCGTTCAGAAATCTGGGGCCTCCTGAAGATGAATATTTCGCAGATGGAATAACAGAGGAGATCACCGGTCGTCTGGCAGCCATACACGGGCTGAGTGTCATTTCCAGAACCAGCGCACTCCAGTATAAAAAGACCGAAAAGACGACAAGTACAATAAGAGAAGAACTCGGTGTGGATTATGTGCTCGAGGGGACCGTCCGATGGGATAAAACACCTGAAGGAAAAGGTCGTGTTCGAGTCGCTCCGCAGCTTATCCGTGTCTCTGACGATACTCACATCTGGGCCGAACGGTACGACCAGGATCTAGAAGATATCTTTACGGTTCAGTCCGAGATCGCTGAACAGGTTGCCATGCAGTTGGACCTCACCCTTTTGGAGCCGGAACGCCAGGCTCTGCTTGCCCGGCCGACGGATAATCTCGAAGCCTACGATCATTTCCTTCGGGCCAGCGAGGTTGAGAGCAGCGGTTGGCTTCATTGGGATATTCAAGAGATCGAGCGTGCCATTGAGATGTACGAGAGAGCCATAGAGTTAGACCCGAATTTCACTTTGGCCTTCATTTCTCTTTCTCTTGTGCAGTCCTATATGTACATTTCCGGAATGGACCACACTGAGGAGCGTCTGGCAAGGTCCATGGATACTGTGGACAGAGCGTTAGAGTTAGCGCCTGACTTGCCTGAGGCTCAGGAGGCATTGGCTTTTTATTACTACCGGGGTTTTCTCGATTATGACCGGGCCACAGAGATATTGGAGTCGATCCGGAGAGCACGACCCAATTATAAACTGTCATTGCTTGGCTACATTCAGAGGCGGCAAGGAAAGTGGGAGGAATCCCTGGTGACACTCGAAAAGGAATTTAGACTCAATCCGCGTGCGTCTGACCTTGCCCATCAGATCGGGCTTTCTTACACATGCCTTCGCAGGTACGAAAAGGCGGAGGAGTGGTTCGACAGAGCGATTATGATCGATCCGGAGAGGGTGTATTCTCATTTAGCAAGGGCAAGAATTCCTGCTCTTTCACAGGGAGATACACAAGGTACACAGGTTCTGCTGGGGACATTCCCCCACAGTCGGGTCACTGAAGGCACATGGATCACTATTGGCATGGCTGAGAGAAAATATCAGGAGGTTCTGGAACGCCTGAACTTTTTACCTTTTGATTCTTTCGAGGAAAATTACTTTTTGTTCCATAAAAATCTCGCTTATGCCGCTTTGTATCATGCAATGAATGAGTCAGAGTTGGTGAGGAGGAATGCAGAGCGAGCACGAATGGATATAGAGCGACTTATAGACGAACGTTCCGGAAATGCAAATCTATATGCAGCGCTTGGGCTGGCTTATGCTTACCTGGGAGAGAGCCATGAGGCCATCCGAGAAGGGACTCGGGCCGTGGAGCTCTATCCGGTCTCAAAAGATGCCTATGGCGGCCCGGTTTATATCTTAAATCTGGCTGAAATTTACGTGTTGGCCGGATTGTACGAAGAGGCCATCAGCCTCCTGGAGTTCTTGATGTCTGTACCAGCGGGCAATATTGTTTCTGTTCCGGTTTTGCGCCTCAACCCGAAGTGGGATTCATTGCGGGGACATCCGAGGTTCCAGCGTTTGATCCAGTAGCGTTGTGGGGGATGCGTGGCAATCCCATATGAAAAAATATATTTTTTTTAAAAAAAAACTTGAAGATTTTATTTTTATGATATAGGCTAAGAAAGACCAAGAGGGACGGAGCGAAAAAAAATAATAATCAGCATATTTTTGACTTTTAAGAAAAATCTCTACTATAATGTGGTAGAATATTAGTATGTAATTTGCTGGCTGGAGAGGATCCTCCTTAGCCCCGCTTCCTTTTCCAAACCTTGGCGCCTCGACAGCCAGCGCCCTTCTATCAACACTCCTGGAAATTCCATGATT
>SOIA01000053.1 GCA_004378665.1 Candidatus Aminicenantota bacterium | reverse complement strand
AAAAAGATCAGAGAAGGTGCAGAGACTAGAGCTTATGCTCGTACTCCAGGGAAATCCTGGGGGAAGCGCCCGACACCCTATCCTTATGTGTTGTGGAAGGGTGATGAGATAGTCCAAGCCCAGAAGAAATTCTGGGGCACTTGTAACCACTAGGTTGTAGGTTCGAGTCCTACCCGAGGAGCCAGTTTCATCCTTTGTTCATAGTATATGTGACTCCCAATTCTAAATTTTTAGCGTGTATAATGGTACCACCTCACTATAGCATATTATCTTGTTAAACCCTTGTATCAACGCGAGGAAATGTCTTGCAGCCAGGAAGAGAGTGTTTTATAATCGCTCTCAAGGGAAAGCCTAGCTGTTCCCGATTCTTGTCCCAGAAGGAGGTTTGCGGATGGCAAAAATGGATCAGAAACAGGAAAGAACATGGGGAATGCTCTGTCATCTCTCGGCATTAGGAGTGTTCGTGTTTCCGCTCGGGAACGTCATCGGACCGCTCATCATCTGGCTGATCAAGAAAGACGAATCGCCTTTTGTCGACGACCAGGGGAAAGAGTCGTTGAATTTTCAGATATCCTTCACTATCTACTGCGCAATATCGGCTATCCTGATCGTTGTGGTCATCGGGATCATTCTCTTGATCGCTCTGGGTATCGGTTTTCTCATCCTGGTCATAATCGCATCAATCAAAGCAAACGAGGGCGAAGAATACCGTTATCCTTTGACCCTTAGGCTGATCACCTGAAGTTTTATCAAGCAGAAAGGCTTTTCTGAGTTCAAGTGTTTAAATTAACTTCCTGGAACGTGTCTTCAATTTCTTTGATCATTTCAGAGTTTTTTCCAGATTAAGATCTAATAGCTGAAAAGGGTGAGAGAAATTCACCCCGAAAATCACCGTATAAGGCTATTTACTTTTTACCTCTGAATCCATATCTTGTATTCATTAAAGAAAAGATGCGTCAAGATGTATATTTTCGGTCCACTTCACCCTTTGGGTTGTCTTGACAAAGAGTGAAATTTATCTTATAAAATCGTAAACCTAAGAAAAAAATGAAAATGGAGGAACGATAATGAAAAAATTGAGCATTTTCACACTGGCTGTGTTCCTGTTGGCAGTCTCGACTACATTCGCGCAGGAAGAAGAAATCAATGAATTTGAAGAAACGTTGATGCAGCTTTCAAAAGATGCTGCTGTTGAGTATATCAGGCCTTTCGTGAGTACGTTCGGCAACAATTTGAACAGTGGATGGTACGTCACGGGCCCCAAACCTACGATGTTCGGCCTCAGCCTGCAGGTGGGACTGGTTGGCGTGGGAACATTCATTCCTGATGATCCTGCAAGCAGGAGTTTCTCAGTGGACGGCTCTTTCCGATTCACACAATCCCAGGCGAGGGATATCGTTACAAACACCCTCGGATTGCCCCTCTTACTTCCAGCTGACGAGGATGAGTTGGTGACTACGATCAGCACACAAGATTTTAGTGTGAATATTGCGGGAGCGACCATTTTCGGCGTATCGGACGATTATATTCAGATCTCCTACGGTGGAGGAGATATCACCTTCACTCCTCCGAGCACAGGAATACCCATGACAGTGGCTATTGACCCACACATCATCACGCTTCCTGTCGGAGGCTTTGGAGAATATTTAGAGAGCATCAAAGTCCTTCCCTCTGTAGCTCCTCAAGGGTCTGTGGGAACGATTCTCGGCACCAAGGCGGTCTTCCGTTGGCTCCCAGAAATCGCCATTCCTGGTTTTAAGCTCACTGATGAACTCGGGACGATCAAGTGGTTCGGTTGGGGCGTGCAGCACAATCCCGGAGTCTTTTTCAAGACACCACTTCCTCTGGATATTGCCCTCTGCTACTACCAGCAGAACATACAAATTGGTGATGTCTTTGAAGCCAACACGACTTCATATGGACTGACGGCTTTCAAGAAGCTCGGCATTCCTCTGATCAGTCTCACTCCCTATGTCGGATTCCTGATCGAGAAGTCGACAATGAGTTTCACATACGATTACACTCTGGATGAAGGAACCCTTTTAGAGCAGAATATTCCGATTGCTTTCGAATTAGAAGGGGAGAACACAAGCCGCATCATCGCAGGCCTTAGTGTCAAAGTTCTCTTTTTTGATCTTTATGCCGATTTCAACTTTGGCAATTACAAAGCTGTCAGGTTTGGACTTATGATCGGGCTGTAAACGGAAGCTCGATTGACCCAATAAAGATCCTTTTGTTTCGAAAATAAAGCGGGGATTTGATGTTAATCAAATCCCCGCTTCTTTTTTCTCTTCCTTGGCTGTCTTCTCGTTTCACTCCCATTCATTTGCTCCCCACCTCTTCATCCAAAGTTTCAAGAAGGATTAAAAATATCTGTTGTATAACACCTGCCGTTTGATTAAATTATCGAATAGAAAAGTCATTCTGGAGAAAAGAGAATGGGAATACAAAAATCAAAGAATAAAATTTGCACGTGTATTCGCGGCTGTTCAGGAATCCTGTTGTTTCTTGTGTTTGGAGCTCTGATCTTCTGGCCAGCATGTCAGGGCAAAAAGGAACTTGATGTGCGAGGCGGACAAGACATAGTAAAACTTGGAATCGAGGTTTTTATGGAAAAACATCTGGACCTGGTCAGAGAGAAACGCGTGGGTTTGATCACAAATCCCACCGGGATAAGCAGTCGTCTGGAGAGCAGTGTCGATCTTTTCTACAGAAATCCGGAAATCAACCTCGTGGCTCTTTACGGCCCAGAGCATGGAGTCAGGGGAAACGCGCAGGCTGGAGAGTACGTTCCGTTTTATATGGATACACGGTATGATATTCCAGAATACAGCATTCCTGTGTTCAGCCTGTACGGGCAGTCAATAAAGCCCGCCAAGGGGATGTTCGAAGATATTGATGAGTACATGCGTTCCTTCGATACGAGAGATATCGGGAAAGTACCGGAACAATCGATGGTCGAGAGCATCGATGTCCTGGTGTTCGACATCCAGGATGTGGGGACAAGAATTTACACCTACGTGGCAACCATGGCTTACTGTATGGAGGCGTGTGCTGAGAATGATATCGAGTTTATAGTGATGGACAGGCCCAATCCGATTAACGGAATAGCGATGGAAGGGCCGCTGCTGGAATACCCGGACTACAGCTCTTTTGTCGGGCTTTATCCTGTTCCGGTCAGGCATGGAATGACTGTCGGAGAGCTCGCCAGTTATTTTAACGACAAATTTCTTACCAAAAAAGCCGAGCTGACAGTGATTCCGATGGAAGGATGGAGACGGGAGATGTGGTTTGATGAGACATCTCTTCCCTGGGTGATTCCTTCACCCAACATGCCCACGCTCGCGACAGCCACTGTTTATCCCGGACAGGTCTTCCTGGAGGGGACGAACGTTTCTGAAGGGAGGGGAACCACAAAACCCTTCGAGCTTTTTGGAGCCCCATGGATCGATGGTTTCCACCTTGTTGAAAAGCTCAACAGACTGAACCTTCCGGGCGTCAAATTCAGGGAAGCCTGGTTTACGCCGACTTTCTCCAAGTTTCAAGGAGAACTCTGCGGCGGAGCGCAGATCCATGTTGTGGACAGGCATCAGTTCAGATCATTCAACACATCACTCTTTATCATGAAGACAATGATGGAGTTGTACGCCGAGAGTTTCACGTTCCACGATGAATACTTCGATAAAATCATGGGAACATCACGGGTGCGAGAAGCTCTAAAAAGGGGAGTCGGTGTTAAAGACATTGTCGAAAGCTACACAGAGGAGCTCGATAGTTTTTCAAAATTGAGAAAATCCTATTTATTGTATTAGCTCGAACGGCCTTATATTTTGGACAGAGGCGAATGCCTATCTAACGAAAATAGTTGCCCCACGGTGCATATGCGTATATAAATAGAATAAAGGGAGGCGTAGAGATGAAGCTTTATCTGGTTCAGCATGGTTTGTCCCTGCCTGAAGAGGTTGACTCTGAAAAGTCACTCAGCCCGGAAGGGGAAGCGAAGTCCCGGAAAATCGCTGAATTCTTGAGGGAGAAAAATATTCGACTCGATCGCGTCTGGCACAGCTCGAAAAAAAGAGCGGTTCAGACAGCCCAAATCATGGCCGAAAGCGTATCCAGTCCTGAAACTCAAGAAAGAAAGGGTCTCAATCCCATGGACCCGGTCGGGGATTTCCCAGGGGAGATCGAGGCATTGAAAAAGGACCTGATGATCGTCGGGCACCTGCCCTTTGTGCAGAAACTGGCTTCACTCCTTTTGAGCGGGACAGAGGATAAAAATCTGATTTCTGTTCGGAATTCCGGGGTTATCTGTTTAGAGCACACAGATTCCTGGAAGGTCTTGTGGACAGTTACTCCTGAATTGCTGGAGGGGCAGGGGAGTCAGGCTGAGTTTGACAGCTAGAAGTTTGGCTGTTAGCGGATTGGAACGTCAAGCACTCAGGATTTCATGAGCATGGATCAGTTTTTCTTTGATTTTCAGTCTGTATCGGCAGGCGTTCTCGCAGTATCCGGAACAGCTCCCGCAGTGGAGAGGCTTTTGATTTTCTTCCAGTTCTCCGTAATACCGCATGGCTTCTTTTTCCATCCGGTAATCCTCAAAATACATTTTAAAGCGGAGCACATCGTTAATGGCCACGTTCTGCGGACAGGACTCGAGGCATTCCTGGCAGCTGACTCTGCAGTACTGATCTTTGGTTTGACGCTGATATTCCGCGATCACATCTATATCTGCCCTGTTGAGAGGCTTTCCCGAGGCAGCCACATAATCTTCAACATGGGAATAGCTGCTCATGGTTGGGATACAGGTGTTAATATTCGGATTGCTCAGAACCCAGCGGATCGCTGCCTGTGGGTAGCTCACTTCCTGGCTGATGAGGGATTTCAGGTTCCCGTGTTTTCCTCCCGCAAAGATTTTCATGGCCACAGTGCCAATTCCTTTCTGGTGGACTTGTGCGATAAGGGGCTCGATCTCTTTGCCTTCATCATGATTGTAAATCACGAGGACAACCTGAGCGAAATCTTTCTCTAACGCTTGTTTCAGAGTCACTTTCGCGTTATGGGTGGAGAACCCGGTGAAACGGATTTTCCCGTCTTTTTTCAG
>SOIA01000173.1 GCA_004378665.1 Candidatus Aminicenantota bacterium | reverse complement strand
AGAGGGTTGCAGAGGAGACCAAAAAAATTCCCGCCAGAAAGCGATTTTTCATTCCTAGCACTGCTATTAAAATAAATGAAGTGTCCCGCAGGTGTCAACATCAGGAAAAGGGACAGGTGGACTTGCTCAATAATTCGGTAGCATTTTAATAATGTCATCGTGAGCGATAGAAGGAATTGTGGGAGTCTAAGAAGGTGTCATTGCGGGCGACCGAAGGGAGAATGGCGTTAAAAATCTTATTGGGAACGAGCCTATTCTCCAAAACAATCTGGCGGTTGCTTTTCCTCTGGTCTTGTGGTAATTTTGGAATAAAAGAGATGATTACTTTTGGCACTTCGGGGTGGCGAGCCATAATGGGGGATGAATTCACCTTCCAGAATGTCAGAACAGTCGTCCAGGCCATAGCCAACTGTCTGAAGAAGAAATTCCCGGACCAGAATATATCAGTCGTGGTGGATTATGATACCCGTTTTCTATCAGAGCGATACGCTTTTGAAGCCGCAAAAGTTCTCTCCCACAACCAGATTCATGTGTTTTTGACCGAGAGGGACGCTCCTTCCCAGGCTCTGGCCTACCAGGTTATAATAAGGAAAGCTCAAGGGGGAATCAATTTCACTGCGTCTTTCAATCCTCCTGAATACAACGGTCTCAAGTACAACACAGAAACCGGAGCACCTGCCATGCCGGAAGAGACGGATAAGGTTGAAGAAGAAATCAGATCCCTCCAGAAAGAGCATCCTTTCTGTCCCTATTATCCCAGGACGGAGTTCGTGGAGAAGATAGACCTTCAGAATGATTATTTGTCGTTCATCCAGGACAAGATTGATTTTGATTTGATCCGCAAATCAAAACTGAAAATCGCGGTGGATCTGCTTTACGGGACAAGCCGGGAGTACCTGGATGGGATCCTGGAAGAGAATAATATTCCTGTTGAAGAGATACACGGGTATATCGATCCCTATTTTGGGGGAATCGCGCCTTCCTGTACAGAGGAGAATCTTGAGGAGCTGAAGACGCTTGTCCGAGAGAAGAAATGCAATCTCGGGATCGCCACGGACGCTGACGGCGACCGCTTCGGAGTCGTGGATGATCAAGGGAATTTCATCATTCAGAACCTGATCATCTCCTTGCTGCTGAATTATCTTGTTTCGACGAAAGGATGGAAGGGAGGCGTGGCTCGTTCAGTCGCAACGACTCATCTGATCGACCGGATCGCGAGGAAACACGATTTGCCTCTTTATAAAACGCCCGTGGGATTCAAATACCTGGCGGACCTTTTCCTGAAGGAAAAGATCATTTTCGGAGGAGAAGAAAGCGCTTGTATAGCCATAAAAGACCACCTTCCCGAGAAGGATGGGATATTCGCTGGCCTTCTCGTCGCGGAAATGATGGCCTCCTCCCGAAAATCAATCCAGGAGCTGATCGATGATTTGTTCCGCGAATACGGAAAGAGAGTGGGAGGGCAGAAAAGCATGCCGTTGAGTGCGGAGAAGGAAAAGAAGCTGAGGAAGATCATTCAAAATCCTCCCGGGAAGCTCGGAGACAGAAAGGTTGTGAACGTGGAAACGATCGATGGTTTGAAACTGGATTTTTCTGATGATGACTGGTTTCTTCTCAGGTTTTCGGGAACAGAGCCGTGTATCCGATGTTACGCAGAATCTGGAACACAGAAGGAACTCGAGAAGCTCATGAATCAGGGATTGGAGTTGATCGCTTGAGAGAAAAAAAAGAGAGAGCGAGTTATCCCTTTGGAAGAAAAATCATCATCGTGGCGCTGGTGTTTTTCTTTTCGGTTCTGCTTCTGTCTTCCTTTTTCGGAAAAAAGGGGCTCATCGAGATTTATCGAGCTCAAAAAGTGCAGAAAGAATTGCTTGTGGAAGTGGAGCGCCTCGAGAAGAAGATGAAAAAACTGGAAAGAGAAATCGAGGAATTGAAGAGCAATCCAAAGGCAGTGGAGAAAAAAGCCCGGGAGAAGCTGTGGCTGATGAAGCCGGATGAGATCGTAATCGTCGATAAAAAAAAATAAAACGTTTCTTATTTCATTTAGAGTATGTCCCTATCTCTCCAAGATGAAAGTTTGCAGCAATTGCTGGATGCCCTGAATCCTGTCCAGAAAGACGCAGTGACTCACGGATCGGGCCCGCTGCTCATCATTGCAGGGGCGGGCACAGGGAAAACCAAGGTCATCACTCACCGGATCGCCTATCTGATCGCCTCCAAGCTTGCCAAGCCTGAGGAAATTCTTGCCGTCACCTTTACTGAGAAAGCCGCCAACGAGATGGAAGAGAGAGTGGACCTCCTGATTCCGTACAGTTACTCCTTCGTCGAGATCAGCACATTCAATTCTTTTGGCGAAAGAGTGCTGAGAGATTACGGCATTGAATTGGGGTATTCGCCTGATTTCAAGCTTTTGGATGATGTGGAGCAGGCCATTTTTTTCAGAGAACATCTTTTTCAGTTCCCCCTGAAATACTACCGTCCCTTAAGTTATCCCACCAAACACATCCAGGAGCTGTTGAATGCCATAAAGAGGCTGAAACAGGAGGATATCAAACCCGATGACTACCTGAAGTATTCTCAAGGGCTGGTCAAGAGTGCTTCGGACGCCGCAGACAAAGAGGAGGCCCGAAAGCATCTGGAAGTCTCGAAGGTCTACGAGAACTACCAGGAATTGTTGAAGAAGAGAGGGAAGATCGATTTCGAAGACCAGATCTTGCTGGTCGTGGAGCTTTTCCGGAAAAGGCCGTCCATCCTGAAAGAATTTCAGGAGAAATACAAATACATACTTGTCGATGAATTCCAGGACACGAATTATATCCAGTTCGAGCTCCTCAAGCTCCTGGCTGCCAAACACAGGAACCTGACCGTCTGCGGCGATGATGACCAGAGCATATTCCGTTTCAGGGGAGCTTCTTTGAGTAACATTCACAGTTTCCGGAAGGTTTGCCCGGATTACACGAAAGTCGTTTTGAACATCAATTACCGGTCCACTCAAGATATCCTCGATTCTGCCAGCCAGTTGATCCAGAAGAACAACCCGGACCGCCTGGAATTCGAAGAGGAAATCGATAAGAAGCTCAAGTCGACCATTCAGAGCGACGGCAAATGCATATACAGGCTTCCGTTCGATACTCTTTCCCAGGAAGCGGACAGCGTGGCTCGGATCATCGGAGAAAAGGTCAAGGAAGGGTGTCGATACGGAGATATTGCTGTCCTGGTCCGGAGGAATGCGGATGCGGATCCTTTCCTCAGAGCCTTGAACATGAAAGAGATCCCCTTCCGGTTTTCCGGAAGCAGGGGGCTGTACTCTCAGGAAGAAGTGAAGATTCTGGTTTCTTTCATCAAGTCTTTGACCGATTTTGAAGACAGCAAGAGTCTTTTTTATCTGGCTTTGTCCGAGATCTATGCAGTCGACCCGTACGATTTAACCGTGATTTCCAACCATGCCCACAAGAAGCATCTTCCGCTGCATAAGGTTTTCAAGAATATATTTGAAGGGCAGAGTCCTGTTGGGATCTCAGATTCAACCCGAACCAAAATCAAGAGGATGTTCGAGGACCTGCTTTATTTCGTGAAGCTCTCGAGCTCTCAGAATGCGGGGAGGGTGATTTACTCCTTTATCGAACGGACAGGCTATCTCAAATCTCTGGTGGATGAGATGAACCCGCAGACCGAGCTGCAGATAAAGAATATCCGGATTTTCTTTGACAAGGTAAAAAATTTCTCTGAACTGACCGATGATGATTCCATTCTTTCGTTTGCCCGGTATCTTGACCTCCTGATGCAGGTGGGAGACAATCCCGCCACCGCCGAGGCCGAGCTGGAGGAGGATGCTGTCAACGTGCTCACGGTCCACAAAGCCAAAGGACTGGAGTATGACGTCGTCTTCATGGTCAGTTTGATCAGCGACAGGTTTCCGGGGAGAGAGAGAAAAGAAAAGATACCCATTCCCGATAAAATACTGAATGATAAGGTTCCCAAGGGAGCCGCCTATGGACACGAGCAGAAAGAAACGATCTCCCTCCAGGAAGAGAGGAGGCTCTTCTACGTCGGGATGACGAGAGCCAAAAGGTTCCTGTATCTGACCTGGGCCAGGGACTATGGTTTGAAACGCCTGAAAAAGGTCAGCCCTTTTGTGCTCGAAGCCTTTGATCTTTCCAAGATGAGCGATGAAGTTTTGCAGACTTCGGCCCTGGAAGAGATCAAGCGGTATGCGGAATCGGCTCCTCAACCCAAAGTCATTTCTGAGGAAAAGAGAGAGGGAGTTTTGACTTTAAGCTATTTTCAGATAAATGATTATCTGACGTGTCCGCTCCGGTACAAATACAGACATATCATGCGGATTCCCGTCCTTCCTCACCACAACCTCGTGTTCGGTCGGGTTCTTCACAACACGATTCATTTCTACCTGCAGAGCAAGATGTCGGGGAAGAGGTTCTCGGAAGAAAAACTCCTGGAAGTGTTTGAAGAGCGCTGGATCAACGAAGGATTCCTCAGCCGGGAGCATGAAGAGATGAGGAAGGAGGCTGGAAGGAGGGCACTGAGGCGGTTCTACAGGAGAGAGAAAGATTCCAGGCGGCGTCCTCGCTTTCTCGAAAAAAGCTTCAAATGGCAGCAGGGTGACGTCCGGTTTGCCGGGCGCTGGGACAGGATTGATTACACAGAAGAAGGCGCTGTGATCATCGACTACAAGGCCACAGAGGTCAAGGATCAGAAAGAAGCGGATAAAAAAACAAGGGACAGTCTCCAGATGGACCTGTATGCCCTCTCTTTCATCAAAACACAGGACGGTCCTCTCGTTGAGGCGCAGCTTCATTTCTTGGAGTCAGATATCATCGGGCACGCGTCGAAAGAAGAGAAAAAAATGGAGAACGCGGCCGAAAAGATCAAGGAAGCAGAAGCGGGTATCCGGGTACAGGATTATTCGGCCCGTCCCGACTGGCACAACTGCAGTTTTTGTGACTTCCGGACGATCTGCCCCTCCTCATATGCGTATTGAAATAGATGCGGTTGCGAGACTTGAGGGGATTCCTTCGCCCGCAATGACATTATTAAAATGTCACTAAATTATTGAGAAAGTCCAACTTTTCCCAATTTGCGCCTTTTTTTATTCCAGAGTGAACCAGAAAGGCATCAGCGCC
>SOIA01000309.1 GCA_004378665.1 Candidatus Aminicenantota bacterium | reverse complement strand
CCTTGACAATCAGGCAAGATTCAGATATAAAATCCTTTACACAGCCATAAGGAGGTGAGTATTTTTGGCTTTTATCGTTATTGAAGACGGAGAATCGATCGAAAGCGCACTCAGACGCTTCAAAAGAAAAGTCCAGCAGCAGGCCATCATCAAAGATATCAAAAAGCACTCGATCTACTACAAGCCCGGTGAGAAAAAGAGAATGAAGGCAGCTCAAGCACGCAAGCGGATGCGCAGGCGCATGAAGAGAGACCGAGATATTGAGTATTAGGATTTTCCCTTGATTTTAAGCAAAAAACCATCTTAAATTTAAACAATTATTTCTTTCACAAGCAGGAATTGCGTTGGATTTTGAGGAAATTCAGACCATAAAGAAACCCTCCTGGCTGAAGGTGAAATTCCCCTCCGAGCCCAATTTTTTTCATGTGTCCAGTGTCCTGAAAAGGGAAAAACTTCACACCATCTGTCAGAGCGCGAAATGCCCCAACATCTCTGAATGCTGGTCGAAAAAAACTGCCGCTTTTTTGATACTCGGTGATGTCTGCACGCGAGAATGTGCATTCTGTGCAGTCAAAAAAGGCCTCCCCTCTGGTCCACATCCGGATGAGTCAAATCAAGTCGCACATACCGCCGCTCTGCTGGGTCTCGGTTATGTGGTTGTCACTTCAGTCACGCGGGATGACCTGCCCGATGGAGGAGCATACGTGTTTGCCGAGACAATAAAGGCAATCAAAGAAAGAAATCCCGGAGCTAAAGTCGAAGTGTTGATTCCGGATTTTCAGGGCGACGACATGTCCCTGGAAACCGTTGTCAGTGCCCAACCGGATATCCTGAATCACAATATCGAGACCACAGAGTCCTGTTATTCCCGGATCAGGAGGCCGGTTGAGAATTACACGCGGTCTTTGAGAGTCCTGAAAAAAGCCAAGGAGCTGGGCACTGTCACCAAATCAGGCCTCATGGTGGGTCTTGGAGAAAGCAGAGAGGAAATCTACCGGTCCTTTTCCGACCTGAGAAAAGCCTCCTGCGATCTTTTGACCATCGGCCAGTACCTCCAGCCTTCCAGATCCCATGCACCCGTCAGGAAATACTATGCCCCTGACGAATTCGATGAATTGAAACGAATGGCCCTGGAATCGGGATTCAAGGATGTCGAATCAGGACCTCTGGTGAGAAGTTCCTACATGGCTCACAGGATGTACGATTCATTACAGGAAAAATCGAACTGACAATGCGTTATCTGATATTCACCGATATCCACGGAAACCTGGAAGCCCTGCTTGTTCTTCTCAAATTTGCCCAGAGAAGAAAGATCGGCCACTACATTTTTCTCGGCGACCTGGTCGGATACGGTGCGGACCCCAATGAGATCATCCAGAAAGTGCGCGCACTCAAGCCTCTTTCCATAATCCGGGGAAATCATGATAAAGCTGTCTGCGACCATGACTCTATCCAGACCTTTAATCCGATCGCGGCGGCTTCGATCCACTGGACAAAGAAAAATGTTAAAAAGAAAAACATGGAGTACCTCTGTAACCTGAAAAAAGGGCCGGTCACCATCCATAACCATATCTTGCTCTGCCATGGGGCGCCGTTTGATGAAGACCATTACATCTTCGGTGAATTCGATGCCGCAGAGGCCTTCGCGCATGTGACCACTCCCCTCTGCCTTTTCGGCCACACACACTTTCCTTTTGTTTACACCGAAAAAGAACACATTGTGGATGGAACTTTTCTATCCGGAGACAGTAACGAAATAAAGCTTGAGGAAGGCACGAAGTACCTCATCAACCCGGGTTCGATCGGACAGCCCCGGGACAGGGACAACCGGGCTGCGTGTGCCATTTACGACTCCGACACAAAAAAAATCAACTTCTACCGCATGGAGTATGAAATCAGAGAAGCCCAGAGAAAAATCCTGGAAGCGGGCCTCCCATCTGCTCTTGCGGAGAGACTCACTCTGGGAATCTGAGCACTGTCCATGTTTTACACCATCCTGGATATCCCGAAAGGGAAAATTTTCCTGGCTAAAACCGATAAAGGTCTGAGCTTCGCCACTTTCATAAATAACCAGAGCACGCTCAAGGAGATCAAGGGCTCTATCAAAAAAAAGGAGATTCCTCTCGAGGTCGACGATAAGCGATTCGCGACGGAAAAAAAGCTTTTCAAAAGATATTTCGAAGGAAAGAGAGAGGATTTCGCATCCCTTTCGCTTGATCTTATCATCGGAACCCCGTACCAGAGGAAAGTCTGGCTGGAGGCGAGGAAAATTCCCTACGGGAAAACAGGAACATACAAATCCATCGCTCAGAGATTGAAGCACACAGGATACAGGAGTGTCGGTCACGCGCTGGGCCGCAATCCACTTCTCATCATAATCCCCTGCCACAGGGTTCTCGGGTCGGACGGCAGCCTTACGGGCTTCGGACTGGGATTGGAATTCAAAGAATACCTCCTCCGCCTGGAAAAAGGAAATTCCCCCGCCTAAACCCTCAGACTGGTAGAGCAGTACAGACAGCTGCGAGGGCAGGACTGGGTGTAGCTCCCGATGTCGACCGACTCGGTGCACCGGCACTCAGCGCGCTGACGATCTTTTTCATCGCACCTTGACAGCCAGACGGAATGACTTTAGTATTTTAGCTGACAAACAGGGTTCCCGCAATGTCCGTGCTGAGAGCTGAAAAACTGACCAAAAGTTTCAACCACAGGGCCGTGGTCAAGGAAATGGATATCGAAGTCCGTTCCGGAGAGATCATCGGTCTTCTGGGAAGGAACGGAGCCGGCAAAACGACAACCTTCCAGATGATCGCGGGTCTCGTCAAGCCTGATTCCGGGGAGATTTTCCTCGACGACATAAACATATCCCGGCATTCAAGCCCCGACAGGTCCGCAGCGGGAATCACCTATCTCCCTCAAGAACACTCTGTTTTCCTGAAAGCATCCGTCATGAACAACCTTATGCTCGTCCTCGAGCTTCAACCCCTCAAGAAGAAAGAGCGCGAAGAGATTGCCAGAAAGCTTCTGGAAGAGCTGGGGCTGGAAGACATCTCGAAACAACAGGCCTACAGCCTATCTGGAGGGGAACGGAGGAGGCTCGAGATCTGCCGATCTCTCGTCCTGAAACCGAAATTTCTTCTCCTGGATGAACCCTTCACCGGAATTGACCCTTTGACCATTGTCGAACTCCAAAAAATCATGACGGGGCTGAAAACAAAGGGAATCGGCATCATCATCTCTGACCACAATGTCCGGGATGTCTTAAAAGCCACTGACCGGGCTTACATCATTGACAACGGCGAACTGCTCATTCACGGAACCCCTCAAGAGGTCTCATCAGACGAAAAGGCCAAAGAAAGGTTTCTCGGGAAAAGTTTCAAGCTCGGGGATGAGGTGGAGTCCCTTTATTCCTGAAAGAAAATAAAGTCGCCCAGAGTCTCTCCAAGGAAAAGACGGAAAAAGACTAAATACACCAGGAGAATGATCAAATAAAATCCCACAACCGGAAGCGTGGATACAGAGAGCAGGGAATACAAAGTCACTCCGATAATACGAGAAGCCACCCAGAGGGCCACGAGCCAGAGAATGGCCATTGAAAATAGGTCAAAGGCCCTGGATTTCAAGCGCATGATAAAGCGTGAGGGAGGCCGTTTCACAACGATCTTCTTTTCCGGTTCGGGTTTCTCTTCCAATTGAGGAGGTTTTTCCTCGGCTTTCTCAGGAGGACTGACTTCCTCTTCAGGGATGGAAACCTCTTCTGCTTCCGTGACTTCCTGTGGGGGGATCAATTCCTCTTCTTCAGGAACAACTTCCTGCTGTGGGGAGATCTCTTCCGGCTCCTCGTGAACAACTTGTTCAGGTTCAGGAGGCGCCTCCGGTATTTCCTCATCTTTTGTGTCTTCAAACTGGGGAGGCACAGTGTCTTTGATTTTCTCTGCCCAGGGTGGAAGTTCAGCTTGTGTATCCGGGATTTTTCCAGGCGCCTTATCTTGAGTTTCGGGAATCTCCTCTTCAGAGACTAAAGGTTTCTCTGCCTTTCTCTCTTCCTTAACGGCCTTTACGAATCTTTCAATGTCTTCCTTTTCCTCTTCTTCAAGGTTGATGAGCTTCTCAGGAGATACGTCTCTTTCTTGAGTCTCTGCCGCTTCCTCCTTCTCTTCCCATCCTTCTTCTGGTGTTGGCAAGACTTTCTGTTCAAAGGCCCGCGCTTGGGCTGCGCGTTCTTTCTTGACGGATTCTAAGAATTTACCGATGTCTTTTTTCTCTTTTATCTCCCCTTCGGATACATGACCTAGGTCTTCAGCTTCTTCACCTTCTACTTCTTTCTCAGCAGGCACCTCCTCGTCTTCCGCCTCAGGAGGTGTTTTCATGTATTCTGGAAGCTCTGCTTTCTCCGCAGGCGTTAGAGGCGCAGGCTCTTCCTCTTCGATATCCCTGTCTGGGGAAGGCTCTTCTTCTATCTCTTTTTCCTCGGGAGGCTCTTCAGGGATAGCTTCTTCTGGGAGGGCGGAGATCTCTTCTTCGTCTTCCAGAGGAGGAACCTGGTCTTCGTCAAAAGCCTCCGGCTCTTCCTCTCCTTCTCTCGGGAAGGACCTCAGGATTGCCTCCATTTCTTCCCGGTCTTTGGTCCGCGCATCAGGGAGCTTTTCCAGGTCTTCAGTTTCGAATTTTAATGACTCGATTTTGAGTTGGGATTCTTTTTTCTCTTTGCGTTCGGGAATCACCTCTTCTTCCTCAATCTCCGGAGACGGCTCTTCTTCCACCTCTTCTTTTTCTATTTCCTCCTCTTCCTCTACGGGCATCTCCTCATCAGCAATCTCTTCCTCTTTTTCCGCTGCCTTTTCCTCCCCCGGCACTTCTTCTTCCGCAGGTTCCGAGACCTCTTTTTCTTCTTTAGCGGTCTTCTTTTTAGCGGTCTTCGAAACCTTCTTGTCTTTTTTTCCTGATTTCGAGGTTTTCTCCTCTTTTTCTTCAGGAGCGGCTTTTATCTCTTCTGATTTTTCTTCTTCCTTTAAGGCTTCGGCTTCTTCATCTGAGACGTCTATTATTTTTTCTCCAGGAATTTCTTCTTCTATAGATTCGTCCTCAGGAAAAAGAAGCTGGGTTCCGCAGTTCGAACAATACTCGGAGGATTCGTCGATGATTGCCTTGCAGTAAGGGCACCTTCGGATAGCCATCACCCCTATATATAGACCGAAACCGGTGCATTGTCAATCA
>SOIA01000293.1 GCA_004378665.1 Candidatus Aminicenantota bacterium | reverse complement strand
TTGGTCATTATGTTTCTGAC
Organism: Candidatus Aminicenantota bacterium; assembly: GCA_004378665.1. Lineage (GTDB taxonomy): Bacteria > Acidobacteriota > Aminicenantia > Aminicenantales > Aminicenantaceae > SOIA01. The sequence continues at coordinate 5,202 of SOIA01000293.1, read as the reverse complement.
TGTCGCCGGGGAAACGGGCAGAGGGCTTCTCTGGGCAATGAATCCAGAACTGATCGGTTTTCCTGCTTTAAGATAGCTCTCGGTAATCAGGTTGAGGATAACCTTATCTTTCTCTCTTAATCTAGAGGCACGCATTCGATAACTCCAGAAAATTTATAGCATTAAACCTTGAATGTTGTCAAATAACCGCCGCTCGGCTTCAAGGAGGGAAAAAAGCGGCAGCATATTTTCAATTTCTTTATTATCTGTAAATTACATGGTGATCATCATGCCAGACCATTGGATGTAAACTCAAAATCGTGCCCCAAAAGCACCTGTTGGTGACTGCAAACATTTCGCTTCAAAAAAAGGCTGTCAAGCGGATGAGAGTTCCTTGGCTACCCGAAGTTGAAAAGGCTCAGGTTATCCGGATCCCGGCATATCCGACAACTTCGCTGTAGTTTCCTGTCCTGTCTCCTGAGGTCTGGTATTTAATGAGACTGGCCTTCTCTGCTCCCAGCTCCTTCGAAGCGACTACAGCAGAAGTGGTGGGTTGAAAGCCGCACATGCTGATATTCTCTTGTTCCACAATATCATAAAGGCCCCTGGCATCCAGCTCGAGAATCCTTTCGATCGCTAAAAAATCCTTTTCTTTGGCCACACTCTGGTCCACATAATGACTCATATCCGTACTGGCCACTATCAACACATCTTGGTCAAAATCCTTGATCCCCCTGGCTATGGATTTGCCTAAATCCTCCAGCTCCTCGAATGAGATATGGTAGGATAGGCATACCGGCACGATCGTCACGTCTTGCTTAAAATACTGGATGAAAGGAAGCTGGACTTCGAGAGAGTGCTCATGCACGTGAGCGATCTCATCTTCTTCGATAAGCTGAGAATGACTCATGATGAGCTCTGCCAGAGAGGACTCCACCTTCACGTTTCCCAGGGGAGTCTCCCAGACTCCTTCTTTCATTATTGCCACGCGAGACTGTATAGGTCTGTGGCTGGGACCAAGGATGACGAATTTGTCCGGGAGCTCGACAGAAGAGAAGACGGCTCCGGCCACAGGACCGGAATACTCAAATCCAGCGTGCGGAGAGACGACGCATACGGCCTTTTCCTTTTCACTTTCCGGGTCGACCATTCCCGCGACCATCTCTTTCAACGCGTCTTCCCGACCTGGATAGAAAGATCCACCGACCGCAGGCTTTCGTTTCAATTTATCCTCCCTTCATAAAGATAAGCGTCCTTTGAATATTGTCAATTACAGCTTTTCTCTCTTCTCCTTAAAAGTGATATCCATTCCCTTCAGCTCCTGGAGGATGGGCGTATAGATTTTGGGGATGACAGGGATATGGACTCCGGTCATTTCAATTTTCCCCTCAAGAATGAGCCTGGTTGCGATGGCCGCAGGAAGCCCGACTGTCCGGGCCATAGAAGAATCTCCATCGGGAATGCCGAAATCGATCAATGTTGACGTGATCTTTTCTTTTTTGTCATCAGGATAGGAAGCGATGAATTGATGCTGGAGGATGATCATATCCCTCTCTCCTTCCTCATACTGGAGCTTCTCCAGCATCCTGGCGCCCAGAATATCCAGAGCTGAGCCTTTCGATACAGTTATGGCCTCATCGCTCAGGAGCCCGAGCCATTCGAGTCTTTGTGTTATATCCGAGTCTTCCTCAATACTGAGATGCGCACCCAAAGCTTTCTTGATGTCCTCTTCGGCGGGATTATCCATCAATCTCCGGATAAAGTCTTTGTAAGTTATACCGCCCCATTCCTTTTCCTCTTCATCGAGAAGCTGTAAATCGACCATCTTTTTCATGGTCCGACACCAGCCTTTATTCCTGAGTGTTCCTCTAAGCATGGTCTCAGTGGATTGAATCCCATAGAGCTGGATGTACGGGAGAGAATTCCGGTTGGGATACCCTTCGAATTCCCCCAACCCCTCGATGTTGATAATGGCATAATCTTTGAAAAGGTCTTCCGCAGTAATAAGAACCTGCTGGCCTTCTTTTAGATACTGAGCCGAGTTTTTCCCGGCGAGAAGAACTCCGATAGGGCTCCAGGAAAATTTATACCCGAACGGATTGGTATTGGCCTCGGGAGCGGGCAATCCCCCACAAAATGATGTGAAGCTCTGGATTTCACCGCCCTTCTCTTCCACTTCGTGGATGATCCGCATCGCTTCCATGTGGTCGATCCCCGGGTCCAACCCGATTTCATTGATTATCAAGATCCCGGCATTCTTGGCCTCGCTATCCAGGTTCTGCATGGCCTCACTCACATACGATGTGGTGACCATATGTTTGCCAAAATCGATGCAGAATTTGGCCACTTTCGGATGGAATCCGTATGGAACCATGCTGATGACTAAATCAGAGTCTGCGATCTCTTTTTTTAAGCCTTCTTCGTCCTTCAGGTTCAACTCCTTGGCTTCTCCATCCGGATGGCTGTCGATCAGTTTCACCGCTTTACTCACTGTCCGACTGGCAACCTCAACCTTGAAATCTGGCTGGTCAAGAAGATACCTGACTAACGGCTTAGCCACTAGTCCTGCTCCGAGAATCAATATTTTTTTCATGATATGACTCCTTTATAGATTTAAATAAATTTTTTCATGTATTCATAATCCGGAGTGAGCTGTCCCCGGTAAAGAATGACTGCCTTTTTCACAGATTCCGGGAGGCCGCAGTTCTCAAAATTACCTGAAAAGTCTGCTGCCGCTATGAAGGGGACAAGAGTCTTGAGGGCCTCACTGAAAAAAACCGATGACTCAAGAGCAATCTCTGCGGGGAGGTTATCCACGGCCATGATCACAGGCCCTCTCCCCTCCACGCCATCTCTGGCCTCGTCTTGTTCGAGGTCGTAGACGAATACTGGATTATCCGGTGTGGTGGCGCGGACTGTCACCTCCACAGAGCCCTCAATATCACAGGAGATATCACCGATCACCCGCAGACGAGGTTCGTCATTCCCCAAAAAAAGTTTTTTCAGGGTTTCTTTCGTTACAAACCGCGGATAATCGGGTGTCCAGAAGATGCAGTTGACCAGCATAGTCAAAAAAGGAAGATAAGAATCGAAGACCGAACAATATTTCTGGGGATTGTTATAGTAGTCTTGCAGCTCGAATTCCACACTCGCATCAAGCGACTTGACCATGTGTTCTTCTTTGAAGACCACTTTGTAGAGCGTATGGGAGGCATAATTCTTTTCCTCAAAAAGCGACGCAATCTCTCCGGGCTGAATCTCTTCAAAAGGCAGAAGGTCGAAAATATCCTGGGCTCCCCTGGAGACATGACCGTAGCCGGCAAACCCGCAAACCAGAGGAACTAAAGAAGGATGGAGGCCGCTCTCGTGGATTTGCCATCCAACTCTTTCGATTTCTTCTTTGGCCTCGACAAGGCTCGCATACTGAATGGCCGGTTTGATCGAGGAAAAAGAATTTTCCGTCTTCTGATGACTCAGCCTTTTCCCCAGGGCCCAGAGTGTGTCGATCATACCGGCCTGACCCGCCTGCTTGCCGAAAAACAACAGCCTCTGGTCCTTCTCGTCCGTGATTCTTTCATAATCGATCAATGTGCAGCCAAGATCCATCATTTTCTTGAGCATAGGCATACTGTGAGGCTGCCCCTTGATCGTATGAGAGAAAAATACATACACTTTATCTTTTTGGAAAAAGTGAACCGGAATTTCCTTTATGGCGAAAATGATCGAGCAGGAAGAAAGGTCTTCCTCGATCCTGGCTCCCTCCTCTGAGTAATCCCTGTCCGGGAAGACACGGATATCGGATGGCTGGAGCCATATTTCTATGGGATTATTCTGACTCAGCTCTCTCACATGGGCAGGTATCAAAGGGACTCTTCTCTCCCACGGATTTTTGTCTTCTCTTCGAATTCCGATATGAATTTTCATGGAAAAAACGACCTGCTGAGTTTCAGAATTATGGCACAAATTCCCCATGTGGTCAATCTTCTTTTGGGATCAGGTCTCCATAAGTTAACATCCTGACAAGGCCTGATCCCAATTAAGCAAGATTGAGACCTGACGCCCTTTATTTGACCTGAATACAGGACAGAATCCAATGTTTCCTTTTGCTTCCTTCAGGGGAAACTAAAATTGGCATATTTTTTGCTGTATTAGTGAAATAAAAGGAGATAAAAACGCAATTCATCTCAATCGAGGTTCTCATTATCATGACCTCACTTGTCTTCAGCGACTCAATTGAATAAAATAAGGAGCCCAGGAGGGAAATCCACATCTTCTCCACATCAGGGATCACCACCGCATGACATTCGAATGAAAAGAACAATCATCTTATTCGCCACACTCCTGCTCTTTCTTTTTTCTTCAATCGGAATAGGTCAGGCCTCCGGTCTTAAAAAGAAGGTGAGCCTGAAGCTTTCTGTAGGATACGGCAAAATCTCTTTCGGAGACCTAAATAGCTTTGGCGAAAGTTTCGATGGCCGTTTTGATGATATGACCGCAGGCTGGGTGGGAACAAAAAGAGGAGAATTCAAGCAGGTTGAAGAATGGGGAACTGGATACGGAGCTGAGCTTTTGCTGAATCTTAGTCCGAACTGGAAACTGAGTTTCGGATTCGGATACACCCAGAGAATCGAAGGAAGCCTGATGAATATCGAAGATGAATCGATAGGCTCATATGGTGCCTACGTCAAGCCCAAGATCGTTGTCTATCCCTACAGCCTCAATCTCTATCTCTTCCTGCCTATCACCTCATCTCTCAAGGTGTTTTTCAATTCAGGAGCTGTCCTGTACTACGGCAGAATCAACTTGAATTTCTGGACAGATTACGATGAGCCGGGCGTATTGACCTACACGGAAGAGGGTGAGGTGATTGCTAAAGACAGAAGTTTTGGATTCCATGGCGGACTCGGGTTCGAGTTCAGTGTGGGCCCCTTTCTTTCCCTTTTCGTCGAAGGAAAAGGAAGATCCGGCAAGCTGAATAACTGGGAGGGATGGTTGAATTACACCCTCTATGGTGGAGCAATCGGATTAGGAAAAGTGACAGCCTCAGGAACCGCATGGTACTGTGAACAATACGACCCTGGTTTGACAGAATGGTATACCATGATCAAAGTCTCTGATGACATCCCCACCGGCCCTGACTTCAGGAACGCTCGAGATTTAGAGGTCGACCTAACCGGCTTCTCTGTCTTAGCCGGGATTAGGATAAAGCTTTAAGAATCAGCA
>SOIA01000104.1 GCA_004378665.1 Candidatus Aminicenantota bacterium | reverse complement strand
TTCTTCGAAGAAGGAGAGGAAAATGTCCGGTTTTTTGAACAAGATACTTTGGGCAACAGATTTTTCAGAGGAAGCTCAGGAGTCGCTTCTGTATGCCGATGCGTTTGCAAAGACTTTTAAAGCCGAAATTGTCGCTCTTCACGTTGTTCCTGATTTTTCCGCAGCACTCTACGATGCCGCTCGCGTCATCAAGGGAGAACTTCTCCAAAAAATGGCGGCTGTTAAAGGAGAAGCGGAGGAGAAGATCAAAGCGATATCCAAGGAGAAAGGAATTCCCTTCGAAAAAATTATAGTCATGGAAGGGACAGCTTCAAAAATAATTATCGATTCGGCTGAGAAAGAAGGGGTGGATCTGATCGTCATAGGTAGAAGGGGAATGTCTGCGGTGGAGAAACTCTTTATCGGGAGCGTTGCCAACCAGATTTTGAGGACCTCCCCTGTTCCCATCCTCTTGACCAAGAAGAAGACCGGGACGCCGCAGTTCAAGAAGATCATCGTGCCCACGGATTTCTCCGAACGGGAAGAAATCGAGAGGGATTTAGCCTGGGATCTGGCCAAGGGCTTTGGCTCGGAACTCACTCTCCTTCATGTGCTCGAGCTGCATGACTTTGAATTTTCGCCCAGGGTTCTGGAGGAATTGATGGAATCTCTCCTGGGAAGGCTCAAACGGAGGAAAACGAGGGAAAAGGCCGATCTCCAAGTGACAGAAGATGTCTACCGGGCTGTTAACGCTTCGGTCGGGATTGCGGAATATGCCGAAACCCACAATTTTGACCTGATCGTCATTTCCACCTGCGTTCAAAGCAAGCTGGAGCGGTTCTTCCTGGGCAGCACGACCGAGAAGGTGATCTCCTACACACAAATCCCCATTTTTGCCATTCCACCGACATACTGCCTTGATTGAAGTTGGATGATAACCGGACATATTGGGTAGCTCTAAACCTCGTTCTCGCTGATAATCTCAGAGCGGCGCGGAAGGCTGTCGATCATTTTCCGACGATCGCGGACGTCTTCAAAGCCAGCAAGCGAGAGTTGATCTCTTTGGGCGTGAATGAGGAGATTGCTCAGGCTCTGACGTCTCCCAGGCTCCTGGATCAAGCCAGCCGAGAGATTGAGAGATTAGAGAAGAAAAACTGTTCCATCTTGACATACGAGGATGGGGATTACCCGGAATATTTAAGAGAAATATTCGATCCTCCGTACGTCCTGTATTGCGCGGGGAGGGTCGAGGTGCTGAAGGCACCGGCTGTTTCCATAGTCGGGGCAAGAAAACCTTCAGCTTACGGAAGGGCCGTTGCTGAGAGATTGGCGCGGGACCTGGCTTCTCGAGGGCTTGTGATTGTCAGCGGGTTAGCCCACGGCGTTGACTCCATAGCTCATTGGGGAGCGCTCGAAGGAGGAAAAACAGTAGCCGTGTTAGGTTCAGGATTGGAAACCGTGTATCCCAGGGAAAACCGCGGCCTTTTTGAGAAGATCATCCAGCAAGGAGCTGTCGTGACAGAATTTCCTCTGGAATCCCCTCCGCTGGGATTCCATTTTCCGATTCGAAACCGGATCATCAGCGGGTTGTCCCTTGCTGTAGTTGTAGTGGAAGCGACAAAAAGGAGCGGGTCTCTGATCTCGGCACGGATGGCTCTGGAACAGAACAGGGAGGTCATGGCCGTTCCGGGCAACATCACCTCAGAGCTCAGCCAGGGCACAAACTGGCTGATTCAAGCAGGAGCCAAACTGGTTAAGAGCTGGGAAGACGTGGCAGAAGAGCTCCCATCGCCTCTTAAAGAGAAAATTCTCTGCCAAAAAGAGGAAGAGAGAGAAGCGCCTCCTTCCCTAAGCCCCCAGGAAAAGAAAGTTTTCGAGATTCTCAAGCCGGACTCCCTGACTCATGTCGATGCGTTGGTCGAGGAGACAGATTATTCTGTGTCCGAAACTCTTTCCTTTTTGCTCAACCTGGAACTCAAGGGATTTATTCTTCAGAGGCCGGGGAAATACTTTCAGAGGAGACTGTGATGGCAAAGCGTTTGGTGATCGTTGAATCTCCGGCAAAAGCAAGGACAGTTCATAAATTCCTGGGGCCTGATTATCTGGTCATGGCGTCCATGGGGCATATTCGCGATCTTCCCAAAAAAGAAATGGGAATCGACATCGAACATGATTTCAAACCGGTATACGAGGTCATCCCGGAGAAAAAAAAGACGGTCTCAGAGCTCCAGAAATCCGCCAAAGAATGCGAATCCGTGTTTTTGGCTGCTGACCCGGATAGAGAGGGAGAGGCGATCTGCTGGCATCTGGAGACCCTTCTGAAGGATTTCAACGAGAACATCAACCGCGTAATTTTCCACGAGATTACCAAAAGGGCAATCGGAGACGCGTTCAGCCATGCAGGAGAGATTGACCAGGGGAAAATCGAGGCCCAGCAGACCAGAAGGCTCCTCGACAGGTTGGTGGGATACTTGATCAGCCCTCTGCTGTGGAAAAAGATCGGGCGAGGCTTGAGCGCTGGCCGGGTGCAGTCCATAGCCATGCGGTTGATCTGTGAACGCGAGAAGGAGATCAGGGATTTTATTCCTGAGGAATACTGGACCGTAACCGCAGAGCTTGAAGCGTCTCAGCCGCCTTCTTTTAAGGCAAATCTTGTGAAAATCGACAACAAAAAGACCAAAATAGAGGACGGCAAAAGTGCTGAAAAGATAGTCTCTGAGCTTCGCGATGCGACGTATACCCTTGAAAATGTCGACGTGAAGGAGAAAAAAAGAAATCCTGCCCCGCCTTACATCACGAGCACCCTTCAGCAGGAGGGATTCCGCCTCTACCACTTTCCGGTGAAAAGGACAATGTCGATCGTTCAGAGGCTGTATGAGGGCATGGAGATCGGCGAACAGGGATTGGTGGGATTGATCACCTACATAAGAACGGATTCTGTTCGCGTTTCCGATGAGGCTATCTCTGGAGCACGCAAGTTCATCACGGACAATTATTCCAAAGAGTATGCACCTGTCGAACCGCGCATCTATAAAAACAAGAGAAGAGCGCAGGATGCCCATGAGGCCATCCGTCCCACCACGTTTTCGCTTCCTCCTGAAGCGGTCAAGCCCTATTTGAAAAAGGAAGAGTATAATCTCTACCGCATCATCTGGAACCGGTTTATCGCGTCTCAAATGAGCTCCGCTGAGGTCGAGGAAACGGTGTTCGATATCAGCGCGGGGAAATATCAGTTCCAGACCAAAGGAGAAGTCATCAAATTTGACGGATTTTTGGCCCTGACTGCCAAAGAGAAAAAAGAGGAGAAGATCCTGCCGAAGGTTGAAGCCGGGGAAGAACTTAAACTCCTCGACCTCGAGTCCAAACAGAATTTCACCCAGGCTCCTCCCCGGTTCACTGAAGGAAGCCTGGTCAAAGAGCTGGAAGCTAAGGGAGTCGGGCGTCCCAGCACCTATGCTCCGATCATCGCAACCCTGCAGAATCGTGCCTATGTTGTCAAAGAAAAAGGAAAGTTCATCCCCACGGACCTCGGGCTGTTCGTGACCGATTTTCTGCTCGAGAATTTTTCCGATCTGATGGAGTATGAGTTCACTGTCCGGCTGGAAGAAGAGCTTGACCGCATCAGCGAAAGAGAATTGAACTGGGTGGATTATTTGAAATCCTATTATGCCTTGCTGGATAAGGATCTCCAGCAGGCGATGGGAGTCGAAAGCGTGAAGGCAACGGGGATCCCGCTGGAGGACGTCTGTCCTGATTGCGGCCGCAAGCTTGTGATCAAGGAGGGACGCTACGGGCGGTTTAAGGCCTGCTCCGGATATCCGGACTGTGAGTACAGGGAAAGCTTGGTCAAGAAAGAAGTCAAGCCTTTGGATGAGACGTGTCCAGAGTGCGGTTCGCAAATGGTAATGAGGACGGGGAGATACGGGAATTTTGTCGCCTGCTCGAATTATCCCGAATGCAAATACGTGAAGAAGGAGAAAAAGGACACGGGCATTCCTTGTCCACAGGAGTGCGGCGGGACGATCGTCAGGAAAAAAACGCGGAAGGGGAAGATCTTCTGGGGCTGCAGCAAGTACCCGGAATGCGATTATGCGACCTGGGATGAACCCCTCCCGAAGCCCTGTCCACAGTGCGGCCGGAAATTCATACTGCGGAGGAATGTCATAAGAGGAGATCCTTTTCTCCACTGCAGCAACGAGGAGTGCGATTATAAGGAGACAGTGGAGCGGGAAAAGATCTGGGAGAAGAAAGCAGGTTCCTCCGATGAGGATGATAGTTTGTAATCCTCACAGGGAATAATCAGAGGGTAGAAGAGAGTCGGAAGAGGGGTTGAGATTCAAGGGTCCCTTTCATTCGGTCGTCCGCATCGAGTAAAATAATCATAATGAGAAAAGAGCTCGGACAGTTCCTCTTATCCCTGAAGTACGAGAAAAACGCCTCCCCCCATACCATAGCCAGCTATCAGAGAGATTTGCTCCAGCTGGCCGATTACCTGGAAGAGGGGAACGTGAAGCTGAGAGGGATCGACAATATCGTCCTCCGTGGTTTTTTGGCCAGGCTCCAGGAGAGGAAGAATAAAAAATCCACCATTGCCCGGAAGCTCGCAGCCATCCGCACTTTCCTTCAGTTCTGCATGAAGAAGAAATGGGTGGAGGATAATCCGGCCAAGATCGTGGCCACTCCCAAGCAGGAAAAACATGTGCCGTCTTTTCTCTCCGAAGACGAGATGGCTGAATTCCTGGATATTCCTGATGACAAACAGCCTCTGGATTTAAGGGACAAGTGTGTCTTGGAGCTCATGTATGCGACAGGGATTCGAGTGAGCGAGCTCGTCGGGATCAACCTCGAGGATGTGGATTTTACAGAGAGACTGATCCGGATCAGGGGGAAGGGCAAGAAGGAGAGGATCGTTCCGTTCGGGAAAAAAGCGCAGGACAGCCTGTCTTTCTACATCCGGGCCAGGATCCAATTCAACAAGGGCCAGATCGATGAGCAAGCCCTGTTTTTGAACTACCGGGGGGAGAGGCTCACCTCCCGTTCAGTGGAGAGGATTGTCGATAAATACATCCGCATCACGGCTGTGCGTCGGAAGATCAGCCCTCACTCTCTTCGCCACTCCTTCGCGTCTCACCTTCTGAGCAGGGGTGCGGATTTGAGGGTCATCCAGGAGCTTCTGGGGCACGAGAGCTTGGCCACCACCCAGAAATACACCCACATTGATTTGAGACAACTCCTGAAAGTCTACAAAAAAAGCCACCCCCGCTCCTAACGTTG
>SOIA01000038.1 GCA_004378665.1 Candidatus Aminicenantota bacterium | reverse complement strand
AGTAGTTTGTCCCCTCTTCCTGTAACTATCAATCCTCAAATATATACTCTTTCCAGGAAAAAAGAATACAGGCTAAACCGAGAAACACTCCTGTAATCAAGAAAATCATAAACACTGCAAACAGAGGCGAGCTGGGCTCCAACCTGACCATCAGGAAGGAGAATCGTCCTGTTTTTGGGACGGGCAGAAGAGATTTGAGATAATGAACTATGGCAAAGCGTTGAGTGGATCCGGGGAAATACTGGATCACGTTTTCCCATCCAAAACTGAATATCAGCCCGAACAGGATCGATTTCTTCATAATCGTGCCGATAAACGTGAAAAAAGCTGTGTAGCACATCAGCCCCAAACTCAGGACAACCACATCTCTCAATAAAGTCTTATACAGGGAAAAATTGAGCAAATCATCCAAATTCAGGATCAAGAATGACAGGATCACTCCGATGCTTGTCATGATAATGGCCAAAGACGTGTAGGCCGCATATTTCCCGACTAAAAGTGCCGATTTCGAAACCGGACGAGTCGTCAAATAGGTCAATGTTTTCCCTTCGACCTCTTCCGAACAAACGGATGTCCCGTAAAACAGTGCCAGGAGGAGGATGAGAAACTGGAGATAGATTACGACTGACATGTTGTTAAAGATGAAAATTCCCTGGATGGGTGTCCGGTCAGAGAGGAATTGATTCACCTTGATGATCAGCGCAATCACAACTGGAAGGATACTGATCAAGAAAAAGACTTTCAGCTTAGATGATTTCCTTCCCATGGAGAAGAAAAAGAGGAATACATCCTTCAAGGAACTCAGAAAAAATGACAATTTCCTTTGGGTTTCTTGAACCATCTTATTTTCCTACCAAATAGTCAAAAACAGCCTGCAAGTTGTCATCGGGAGACGTGATCTCCTCCACTTCGATGTTGTGTTTAACGATAAGAGGAGGCAAAAGACTGAAGAATTTATCCCTGTTATTGGTTTCGACCAGAAGAGTATCCTCTGCAGAGCTAAAATTCACGTTCAAAACAAAATCTTCCTGTATGAATTTGGAGGCAAGCTGGCGGGGATCGCTGCATTTTACAGAAACTATATGAGGATGTGCTTCGATCAGGTCCCTGATGTAGTGGATGTCTCCTTGAGCGAATATCTTTCCCTGATGGATAAGGATAATTCGTTTGGTCATGGCTTCAATCTCGGGAAGGACGTGGCTGGAAACGATGATTGTCCGGCCTTCGCTTTTATAGGTCTTGATGAGGCGGATAATCTTCCGCCTCCCCAGGGGGTCCAATCCGTTCAAAGGCTCATCAAGGATGATGATCTCCGGGTCGTGAGCAATGGCCTGAGCGACCTTTAACCTCTGGCGCATGCCCCGGCTGTAGGATTTTATGATCCTGTCTTTGTCCTCCATCAGCTCCACGATTTCCAGAGCCTCCCTGGCCCTGGATTCCCGCTCGGATGGGGAAAAATGAAAAAGTCTCAAAAGCCCGGTCATGAACTGCCATCCTGTCAGATCCTCATAGAAGGCATCCTGTTCGGGACAGAAACCGATGTTTGAGAAAAGTCGATAGTTATTCCAAATCCTCTCTCCTTTTATAGCGCTTGTGCCGATGTTCGGCTTGATCTGTCCGGAAATCAGCTTGAGAAAAGTGGATTTTCCCGCGCCGTTCGGTCCAAGAATCCCGGTGATTCCGGATTCGATCTGGAGAGAAACGTCACTCAATCCGAGAACATTTCCGTACCATTTGGAGAGATGTTCAGTTTCGATCACCGATTTCATTTGACGATCTCGACTCCCCTGACTTTTTTCTTCAAAACTAACCCGGCCAAAACACAGATGGCAGTCAGAACCAGTAAAGAATAGAACCAAGGAATCGGGTATGGCGTTTTCTGACTAAAGATGAAAGCGCCCACCTGTTGAATATTCGCCCTGAGGGAAATAAGAGAGAAGTAATGGTTGTGAAAATATTCATAAAAAACTGCCCCGAATATATCAGAAAAAAGATATATGCCAAAAATCAGGATGGCCACATACCTTCTGTTCTTGCTCAAAGAAGAGAGGAAAAGCACATAAAAGGAGAAAAATGCGGTCACAAATATTGAATACCCGATGACCGCAAGCGGAAGCCAGGGATAGGAGAGAAAGAACTTAAAACTCCCCGCAAAAATAAGCTTCATGATGATGAACACCAAGCCAGGAACCAGGGTCAAGATGAATAAGAAGAAAACGATAACAGCGGTCTTCCCGAAGAAATAATCTCTTTTCTTCAAAGGCCTCGCAAAGTAGAGTTGGAGAGAATTGTGTTTGAGGTCATCGGAGATCAGTCCAGCACCGCAGAAGATCACGATGATGACCATGATGAACAGCATGAAGTTGTCGACTAAATATGTCTTGAAATACGCGGGATTGATCTGAAGGAAGGGCACAGATTCCCGAAACATGAACTTGAAATCTTCCAGTCGTTCCGACACATAAATCCCGGCAAGAAACACCACAGCGGGAAGAAGACTCATCGGAAAGATCAACTTAAAGAATTTTTTCCTGAACGTGAGCTTGATTCCGTATCGAGTGATCGGCCACCAGGGGAGTTTCTTATCCAAGAACTCTCCGTCCCAGTGCGTGTATCCCTTCTCTTTGATGGTCATCAATCCACTCCCACTGCCTCGGCGAACAGGTCCTCGAGTGAAGACTGACTTCTGACAAAATGTCTCAACTGAATCTTTTCTTCAGCAGCGATCCTGAAAAATTCCTGCCGGTTATAGTTCGGGGGGGTATAGACTTTCAGGATTCCATCCTCTGTTTCCTCCACCCTGCATTTCAAATCTTTCAATTTGCGGAGAAAGACCTGGGCCTCACCCATCACCTTTATCTCATAAAGATCTCGAATCTCTTTGAGCTTGGAGATCTCACCCTCAGATACCACAATCCCTTTATTGAGAATCACGACATAGCTGCACGTCATCTCGATATCCGGAAGGATGTGAGACGATATCAACACCTGTATGTCTTTCTTGGATGAGATGTCAATTATCAGTTCCAGTATTTCTGTCCTCCCCTGGGGGTCCAGACCGCTCGTCGGCTCATCCAGAAAAATGAGCTTCGGGTCATGCACCAGAGATTGGGCCAGCTTGAGCCTCAGCTTCATCCCGGCCGAGTAGGTCTCCACCTTTCTGTAGCGGCTCTCTTCAAGCCCCACATAATACAGGACCTCGTGGGCTCGTTTCATGGCTTCCTGACGGGGCATTCCTGATAATTCCCCGAGATAAGACGTAAATGAAACCGCATCCAGTTCAGGAATGAAACAGTCATCTTCGGGCATGTAACCCACATACCGGCGGATCTCAGCCTGCTGGGACTTGATGTCATAATCGAGAATCCGGCCTTCCCCACCATCCGGAGAGAGAAATCCAAGCATGATACGAATCAGAGTGCTTTTTCCGGCACCGTTAGGGCCGAGCAGGCCTATGGCTCCCTGAGAAAGATCCAGGCTCACGCCATCCAGAGCTTTAATCTTCCCGTAACTGAAATGGATGTCCTTGACTTCAATACTCATTTTCTCAATCTTACATCATGCACTTTTATAAGAATACGATTTTTTCCTAAGAAAAGTTTCTAAAAACCATTTTAGAACGCTATTTTCTGATGTCATGGCCAACAGGAACATGCGTCCCTTCTCCATACACCATGGCCCGGTATGTCTTTTCCACTCTGTCCCAATTCTCTTCTCTGTCCAGAGCCCAGAAGCGTCCGATCACGGTGACAACCTGACCCAGGGACAAAGACCGGCACATGTCTTGAACTTGAGCGGCATAAATCGCTCCGCTCTCGGGTTTCTCTCCCCTCCGACCGATTAAAGAGTGGATGAAAACGTTTTCCACTTCATGCTGCTTAGCCATGCGAAGAAGAGCAAAGAGATGGTCGAGCGTTCCGTGGGAGCTGTAGAAAGACACAATTCCCAAAAGATGAAGGGCTTTTTTATCTCTTATGGCTCCTTCAATCGCCCAGAGAAAAGTCTCGTTTTTATTAAAACTGCCGTTCTCTACCGCCTTATCAATTCTGACCCGATCGAGCAAAATCCGTCTGCCCGCACCGATGTGCAGATGCCCGGCCTCTGAATTTCCCACGGTATGAGAGGGCATCCCCACGGCTTCTCCCGATGCTTGGAGCACGGCATGAGGGAAACGAGACCACAATTTGTCGAAGTTCGGAGTCCTGGCCTCTGCGATGAGATTCCCTTCTTTGTCCTCTCTCATGCCCCACCCGTCAAGAATCAGAAGAAGCACTCTGCGTTCTGTCTTGTCTTTCTTCGACGGGCGCACGAGTAAACACTCTCCAGTCATTTCCGGGGGCTTTTCTATTCCCAGGAGGCTCAGCAAGGTGGGAGCCACATCAGCAAGTTCTCCTTCCGGTCTCAAGCTCTGACCATCCGGCTGACTGGATGAGAAGTCTGCAAGGACAAACGGAACGGGATTTTTTGTGTGTCCTGTGTTTATCGCCCCATCCGGATATAGCCACTCTTCGACTGTCCCATGGTCGGAGGTGACAACGAGTGTGATCCCTTTGCTTCGGCACTCCTCCACAATCTTTCCAAGCTGACGGTCAACCTCTTCCACGGCTCGGATCACTGCTTTTTGATCCTCTATATGACCGATCACATCGACATTGGCAAAATTGGCTATGATCATCCGGAAGGAAGGATTATCGAAATTCTCAGAAACCGCATCGGCAACCTGACTGGCGCTCATTTCCGGCGTTGAGGCATAAGACGAAATACCCTCAGGAGAAGGGATGACGATCCTTTTCTCTCCTGGAAAAATCTCTTCGTTCTTTCCATTCATGAAATAGCCCACATGAATGGCTTTTTCGGATTCTGCGATTTTGAGTATGTTCAGACCGGCTTTGGAAAGGACTTCAGTCAAAGTGTTGTCAATTTTCCCATCGGGCGGGAAGGCGACTTTAACATCAAGCGAGGAATCATACTCGATCATAGTCACAAACTTGAGGTCCAGATCTTTCTCCACAGGAAAGTGGATGAAATCTCTATTGATCAGGCTCTCTGTGAGCTGGATCTCTCTCTCGCCCCGAATATCATAAAAAATAACAGAGTCCCCCTTCTCGAATCTTCCGATTGGTCGGCCGGAAGAATCGACGGCGACTATCGGCTCGAGCGCTTCATCTTCCTGTCCGTCTCGATAGGCCCTTTTTATAGCTTCCACCAGAGGATTCTTCGCGTCCGGATGACTTTCTTTATCCACTCATATTCCTCATATT
>SOIA01000160.1 GCA_004378665.1 Candidatus Aminicenantota bacterium | reverse complement strand
AACGTCTATAAAATGAGGAGGTTTGAGAATGAAGTTCAAGATTATCTTCCTGGCAGTGTTCTTCCTCTGCGCCACTTCTCTGTTTGCGCACAGGGAAGTCAAGGAACTCAGTTTATCCGCTCAGGGGATTGAAAAGCTCGAAATCGATTGCGGGGCTGGTTTTCTCAAAGTTTACGGAAAAGAAGGATTGAAAGAGATAAGGGTGGAAGCAGAGATCGTACTCGACGGCAAGAGCGAGAAGAGTGCGGAAGAATTCCTCCAAAAATACCTTGATCTGTCTCTTAAAAAAAGAGGAAGCCGAGCGGTTTTGACCAGCGGTTTTGAGAGTTACCGTTCTATGTTTTCCTTCGGAAACAAGGTCGTTAACCTCACAGTGAGCATGCCCATGGGCATGAATCTGGATGTGGATGACGGCTCGGGCTCCATTATCGTCAATGACATCGCAGGAGATGTGAAAGTGGACGACGGGTCTGGCAGCATGGAAATCATGAACATCAAAGGGAACCTGGATGTGGATGACGGCTCGGGTGAGATCGATGTAGAAGAAATTAATGGAAATGTCTCCGTGGATGACGGCTCGGGGGAAATCTCAATCGAAGGAGTTTCAGGCGATGTCTCAGTCGATGATGGCTCTGGTTCGATGACTATCCGGAACATCGGGGGCAGCGTGACTGTGCGCGACGGCTCTGGCTCCATAACCATTAATGGAGTTGAAAAAGACGTTTATATCCCGAGTGATGGAAGCGGAAGTGTCCAAGTCAAAAATGTCAAAGGAAAAGTGAAGTACTAAATAGAGCGAATAATAGAATCAGGCTCAAACAGCTTTAAAACTTTTTTTTCTATTTATCAACCAACAAAAGACTTCGAGTGCTTCTTTCCAAAAAATCGTATTGTCAAAGTTATCAAATCCCGACATCACCTCTCACTCATTTCAATCTATTTCGAAAGACATAAGTCCCGGAAGCCACCTCGAACACAGCCCTGTCTTTTTCCATCCGCAGGAAACGGACTCCTTCTGAATCTGTGGCCGGGTTCCCACTCTCCGTGACTTGAGACGCATCTTCCGCGGGAACATAGATGACTGCAGTGGTATTAGCGGGAACTGTAACGTCCATGGCCAGTTGATCGTTCTCAAGCTTCCATCCGCTTACAATCTTTCCATGAATAGAATTGTATTCGGCTTTCGCATATTCTAATCCCCCGCCTGGATGCGGCCGGATGATGATGCGTTTGTAGCCGGGAATTTCCGGATCGAGGTCGATTCCGGCAATGAAGCGGAAAAGCCACTCCCCCACTGACCCGAAGGCATAGTGGTTGAAAGAGTTCATGCCCGGGTCTTGAAAACCTTTTTCTTCTGTCCAGCCGTCCCACCGCTCCCAGATGGTGGTCGCTCCCTGTTTGATGGAGTAACCCCATGAGGGGAAAGTCTCGTTGAGGAGAAGACGGTAAGCCACATCCGGATAGCCCATTTGAGTGAGAACTGGAAGCAAGTATCCAGCTCCGACAAATCCGGTGGAGAGATGCCACTCTCGCTGTTTGATATTCTCCACGAGGTGTTCTGCTGATCTCGGGCGGAGGTCTTCAGGGATAAGGTCCATAGCCAGAGCCAGAAGGTATCCTGTCTGTGTCTCTCCTTTAATGCGGCCGTCGGGAAGGACATATTCCCTCTGGAAGGCTTCCCTGATATTCTGGAAAAGCTTCCCGTAATAAAAGGCTTCACTGCTGTTGCCGATGGCCTCAGCCATTTCAGACATCAGCTGGGCATCATAAGCCCAGTAGGCAGTGGCGAGGAGGTCTTTGGGAGTGTCGGCCTTGATGGACAGCCAGTCCCCGTAGTTATTGCCTGTCTTTTTCCTGCGGAGCAGATCGGGATTGGCCTCCTGGAGAAAATCCATCCATTTGTCCATAGACTCCCAGTGTTCGGTGATAATTCGTGTATCTCCATAAACTCGGTAGACTGTCCAGGGAACGATGATGCCCGCATCCCCCCAGGCCGGTGCGGACTCGAACCTCATCAGGACTTTATCACTCAGGCGAGGCGCAAAATCCGGAAAAGCTCCTTCATCGGACTGTGCGTCTGCCACATCCCTCATCCACTTGGTAAAAAAGGCGGCCACATCCATGTTGAAGGTCCCTGTCCGGATGAATATCTGGGCATCTCCCATCCAGCCGAGCCGCTCGTCCCGCTGGGGACAGTCTGTCGGCACACTGAGATAATTTCCACGCTGGCTCCAAGTGAGGTTCTCGTAAAGCTGATTGACCATCGGATTGGAACATTCGAAGCTGCCAGCTGGGGGTGCTGCGGAATAAACAGCGCATCCTGTGATGGCATCTTTGTCAGGGATTCCGGGAAATCCTGTGACTTCGACATACTGGAATCCATGGAACGTAAAACGGGGCTCAAAAATCTCTTCGCCTGTGCCTTTAAGGATATAGCTATCCATTGCTTTTGCGTCGCGGAGATTAGTCGTGTAGATGGTTCCATCAGGGTTGAGACGTTCAGCATGGCGAAGGGTGACTTTGGTGCCTGCTTTTCCTTTCACGTTGAGCCTTACCCATCCGGCGATATTCTGTCCAAGGTCGAATACATACAATCCCTTTTTCGGTTCGGTCATCTCCACAGGCTCGATACACTGCTTAACCTGGACAGTCTCGGAGGGCTGTGCGACAAGCTTTGTCTGAGGCTTCGCGACTACTGTCACAGATTTCCAGTCCCTGTCATCGAATTCCGGAGCATCCCAACCCGGCATCTCCTTGCGGGCATCATAGTGTTCGCCCATCAGCAGATCAGAGCTGATGATCGGGCCGTCCGAACACCGCCAGGTTTTATCCGTCGCAACCACTTCACTCGTCCCGTCTTCATACTCCACTTCAAGCTGGAGAAAAAGGCTGTTCTGAAGGCCATAGTTCCCACGGAACTTGCGCCATCCCAGGTAGCCGCTGTACCAACCATCGCCGACAACAGCCCCAACAGAGTTCTTCCCCTGGTTAAGGTTTTCGGTGACATCATAGGTGCAATACTGGATGCGCGTATTGTAATCCGTCCATTCCGGAGCAAAAACGTCTTTTCCTATCTGACGGCCGTTGAGGTGGAGTCTGAAAATCCCTCGCGCAGTGACATAGACAAGGGCTTTCTTCACAGGCTTGCCGAGAGTGAATGTTTTCCGGAACCAGGGCGGAGGCGGACCGGGTGCCAGCTTCTCCGGCTTGAGAAACTGGGGAGCCAACTCCATTCCTATCCAGGAAGCCTCCCAATCCTCTTCACTCAGTAGCCCCATCGACCAGAAAGCTGGCCTTTGAGACTCTCGCCTGACTCCGCCTTTATCCCAGACAAACACCTTCCAGTAACATTTCTTGCGAGAATGAAGTTCTTTTCCGTCGTAAACGATCTGGTTTGTGCGATCGCTCTCCACCTTTCCGCTATCCCAGAGATCGCCGATGTCTTTTTCAAGGTTCTCCTCGCTCGATGAAACAATGATCCTGTAAGCGGTCTGTTTTTGACCGCGATCTAACGACTCAAGAATCCAGCTTAAACGGGGCTTGACCGCATCGATGCCAAGCGGATTCTTCAGATATTCACATCTGAGATTTGTGATTTTTAGTTCAGATATCTTCTCCTGATTTGCCTGAGAACAGGCTGACATAAAAACGCAAACAGCCAAAAACACCGCCACAATCCATTGCTTCATCCTATCCTCCCCTTTTTTTGCTTTTTTTTCATTGCGATCGGGGCGAAAACAAACCAGAGGATCATGCCGATAAACATCCACCGGGCATGAACCTCCCATGAGAGATCTCCTAAAAACACAAATAACGCAGGGACGATTGTCAGGATTAATCCTGCCAGGGCAACGATAAGAGCAAATATCCGCATTTATCCTTCCTCTGATAAGACTTTCTTCTGCTTGATTCTTTGTTCCACAGAACTCAGGAGTACATACATGACCAGAGCAATGAAAAAGCCGGGAAGACCTTTAAAGAATATCTCCAGCGGAAGCAAAAAAACGACGACAAGTGTCATCAACCAGCTCACCCCCGCAGACCAGTTAATCCTGGAGCGAGTGGCTTCGGCAAAGTTTCTCTTGAGTCCCAGCCTGGGCAGAATCCAGAAATCCGCGAGGATGATCGCTCCCATGGGCATGAGGATCAATCCGTAAAGAGCGACAAAATCCAAAAGTCTCATGACCAGCGCCGGAAAACACGCTGCGATCGTTGTGCCGAGTCCTGCGGCTGCCGTGACTTTCCAGCGCTTCCAGTTTGGAGATGCAGTCTGGAGGGCCAGTCCGGCTCTGTAGAGAGTTGGATTGGCGGTCGTCCAGCCGGCGATCACCACGCACACCGCACCTGCAACTCCCGCCCCCATAAAGGCAATCGGTCCCGGAGCGACAATCACATCCGCGGCTGCACAGAGAATGCCCGAACAGATCCAGGCCACATAATGGCCGAGGAACATCCCGAACGCGCTGGCGAACCCATAGGTCCATTTTCGCGCATAACGGAAGATCGAGAGGTCAGCCATGCCGATGTGCATGGCCATGTTGCAGAACCAGGCAAAAAACATCACATGCCAGAAAGTGAACTTCGACTGGCCTTCGACCGGAATCCCGGTCCAGATCTTCTCATTGGCCACGCTCCAGAAATCCCCGAAGGAAGAGAGACCCAATTTGGGAAGCACGGCCAGAGCTGCGGCCACGAACACCAGAAACATCCAGGGAGAACAGACCTTGGCAAAAGTGGCGAACTTCTCGAACCCGAGAATGGCCAGGCTGGTCACCACGAATCCCACACAAAAAACAACGACGATCCAGGTGAGGCTGGTGGGAAGCATATCCTGAAGCCCGGGCATGGGCATGTTCAACGGAAGTCCGACTGCAGTGGCGGCCACAGAGATCATCGCACCTGCAAGAAAGCAAAACATCAGGGCATTGACGATACTGTAGACAAAGGTCAGGTAAGGACCACATATCTTCCGCAGCATCCAGTAGAGTGTGAGCCGGGTTCTGACGGCAATTGGCGCGCAGAGAAAAGCCCAGCTCAAAACAGCCAGGATATTCCCAACAAGCAATC
The DNA here is from genome assembly GCA_004378665.1 of Candidatus Aminicenantota bacterium. Taxonomy (GTDB): domain Bacteria; phylum Acidobacteriota; class Aminicenantia; order Aminicenantales; family Aminicenantaceae; genus SOIA01. Next base: position 198 of record SOIA01000160.1, on the reverse strand, counting down.
CCAGGAAAAGATCTGGAGCGGAGACTCCACGAACCACGAACAGCGCCCCGATGACGAATTCTGTCCCGGCCACGTGCTCACCGGCATACATGCCGATGAATTTCCCGATGCCCTGCAGTTTGCCCTGGGATACGGGTTCGCGGTCGAACTCGTAAAGCGCATCGAGCCGTTCGGTTATCGAGGCTTTTCCTGGAGAAT
>SOIA01000341.1 GCA_004378665.1 Candidatus Aminicenantota bacterium | reverse complement strand
TAGAGTTTCCTGAACCGGAGGAATGAAAGATACCCGATAAGGATCAAAAAATTTATGGTGATCACCGACCAGGACATGAATTTCGTGTATAGCTCTCTTCCCAAGATATCGAAAAGAGAAAAGGCAATGACAAAGAAGTTCATGATGAGAACAACTCTCCAGGCTTTCGAATGCTCGAAAAAACTCTGGATCAAGATCATTACGCCTAAAGCAGAAACCAGCAGAGTATAATCCCATCCCAACGGGGAGATGAGTGGAATGAGGATGAGAAGAACAGAGCATTCCAGCACCGGAGCCCGCTCCACTCCCCGGCCCTTCAGGACAAGCGAAAGAACCAGGAAAGCCAGAAGAACCACTGCTGCTCCGGCAAGGACAACAGAAAGCTCCCGATGACCCGTCCATTTCATAAACAAGGCCGCGAGGGACATATTATCCTGGGAAGTGAATAAACCCGGCGTTGAGCGAGACAGGGTCGCTGCCCATTCCTTGAGAACGGTTATGAATCCTGGAAAGCCATAGAAGAAGGATGTGATCAAAAAAGCAAAAAACAAGACCCCCAGTCCGCTCAACAGGGATTTCCATTTCTTCTTGAGAATAAAATAAGGCAGAAAGATCAGGGAATGAGGCTTTAACGAGAGCGCGAGTCCCCAGAGAACTCCGGCATACACATCATTCAGAGGACGTTTTTTATCTTTTTCTGACACCAGGAACCAGACCATGAACAGCAAAACCATTCCGACAACCGCATTGACTTGCCCCAGCTGAATCTCCCTTAAGAAAAACTTGGCCAGTATCAGCGGTGTGAACACCAGCAAGTATTTCGGCTTCTCATTTTTTGTGGGCAGAATCCTGTAAGAAATGTACACAAGGGCAAAAATGCTGAAGACCACAAGAGAATACCAGAAGGCTTTCGCCACGCTTAGAGGGAGAAAAGAGAGAGGGAGATAAAAGAGTGCAGAGCTTGGGAGGTATTTAAACATGTAGTGCCCGTCTTCTTTTTGATAGAGAGTCTCACCCGTTCTCAATCTTTTTCCCGCAGTGTGATTCACTTCAAAGTCTCTCATGTGTTCCTGGATCTTGAAGATGAATATCAATGCGAGGAGGATCAGAATGATCAAGATGATGAGATAAGTCTTTTTTCTCAAAGGCATGGCACTTGCTGGTTGATCAAAGTCAAAAAACTTTGTCGATCAGGAAAAAATTTTTTAATCCAATCGCACCGGTCAGACTGTCCGTGTGATCCAATCAGTCTCTCTCGATCAGCTTCCTGACCTCCGCGTAGACATCCTCCACCGTGATGGCCTGGAGACACCTGTTGTCAGTGCAGGGAGACTTCCGATGGTTGAAAGCGGATATGCAGGGACTGCAGCTGTAATTTGTATAAAACACGCGGCAGTTCTTCCCTAACGGCCCGTAAAGCTTGGGAGTTTCAGGCCCGAAGAATGCGAACGTCTTGATATCTGTCATCACCGAAAAATGCACGGGCCCGCTGTCATTAGTGATCAAAATGTGAGCGATGTTATACAGGGCGATCAATTCAAAAAAGGAAGTCTTCCCGGCAAAGTTCATGCATCTGGCCGAGTCTAGCGCATCATGCAGAGCATCGGCAGGTTCTTTTTCCGACTCAACTCCTGTGATGATGATATGCACTCCTTCATGTTTGAGAAGCTTCTTGGCCAGCTCGATATAATTCTCAATGGGCCACCTTCTTAAAGGCACGATGTCACTCGCGTTCGGGTTGAGAAGGACGATCTTTTTTGCTTTCCGGATATTCGCGTTCTCTTCCTGGAGTCTCTCGAACATCTTCTCTTTATCTGTCTCTGACACCTGGATCTTCGGAATAAAGATGTCTCCTTCTGCAAGGAGTTTTTTTGTCAGAGGCAGATCTCCCGGAGAGGAGGCGATCGCATAGATCAGGTTGAGAAGATTCTGGGCCATATGTATATGAGGATTGAACGCGACCTTGTGCGTCAGGAAATTTCCTCTGTATAAACCTTCACTGTGATACCTGAAATACCCGACCCTGTTCTTTGCACCGCTCAAGTAGCTGAGAATGGCTGTGAGCCTGGCAAAAAGCTCCATATCCACGGCAACGCTGATTTTCCTCTTTCTCAACTTCCGTACCGCGCCAACGGATGAGAACAGAAAACTGAAAAAACTGCGGCTGCTCAGGGTGATGACATTCTCTTCCGGGATGATACCCAGGATATCCACCGCATACCGGTTCTCCTTGAAGGTCAGAAAATAAAGCTCTGCGTCTGGGAACATTTCCCTGGTCTTCTTGAAAAGAGAATAGGCCAGGACCATGCTTCCCATTTCTGACAGCTCGATGAACAGGATTCTCCCGGGATTTTGGATGAGTTTAGGTTTGCTGAAGATTTTCCTGAATCCATGAAGGCAGGAAAGGACAAAACAGAGGGGCACTCCGAGCCTGCGATCTATCGATCGCATAAAATCGACTTTCATTTCACTCTTTTGACTATCTTCCTGAATATGAATGGCTGGGGTTCTGCACGGCCTTTAATTTTTTCTAACGCTGAACCCGACCGGCTGTTTCACCGGCTGCTACGCGTTCCACTTCTTCGACATTGACGAGGTTGAAATCCCCGCAAATCGAATGTTTGAGGCAGGCAGCGGCAACTCCAAAATTGAGCGCCTCCTTGTCAGTTTTTCCCTTCAGCAGGCTAAAAATCAGGCCGGCCGCAAAGGCATCCCCTGTTCCGACTCGGTCCACGATCCAAACACGGTGTTTTGGACTCTTGATAAATTTGTTTCCGCTCAAAAGACAGGCTGACCATATATTCTCGGAAGCAGAGAGGCTTTCTCGTAGGGAAATGGCCACTTTCTTGAAGCCAAAACGTTTCGCCAACTCTTTGGCCAGTCCCCGGTAACCCTCCACATCCAGCTTCCCTGCTGCCACATCTGTCCTTTTTGATTGTATGCCGAACACGCGATGAGGATCCTCTTCATTCCCGATGAGGATGTCCACGAACGGCATGAGTTCTGTCATCACCTTTCTGGCTTTGTCTTCGCTCCAGAGTTTTTTCCTGTAATTCAGGTCCACACTGACTGTGATCCCCTTTTTTTTGGCCAGCGTCAATCCCTCGCGGAGGCTGGCCGCCAAAGAATCACTCAGGGCCGGAGTGATCCCCGTCCAGTGGAACCACTGCGCATCCTCCAGGATCTGCCCCCAATCCAGGTCAGAAGATCCCAACTCAGAAAAAGCGGAACGGGCGCGATCGTAAACAACCTTGGAAGGCCTGGGTCCTGCACCATGCTCCAGATAGTAGACTCCAATTCGCTTGCCCTGTCGGAGGATGAACCGAGCGTCCACACCGTGCATCCTCAATGTATTGAATGCATGATCACCCAGGTCGTTCTGTGGTAAAGCGGTCACAAAAGCGGCGTTCATCCCGAATCTGGCCAGGGAGACTGCGACATTCGCTTCCGCCCCGCCAAAATTCACGTCGAAATTCCGGGCATTCTGGAGCCGAATCCCTGCGGGAGGAGACAAGCGCACCATCAGTTCTCCGATCGTGACCACTGTGGGCTCTCGCCGTTCAAGTGGTTCTTTGACTTTCTGTATTTTTTTTGGCTTTAGGAGATGAGGCCTGAGTATTTCTCTCCACTGATGGATCTCTTCCTTCATCAGCGCAGGTTTTTCCATGTTTTTTGTCAGGGCTGAGGCGCAGAAGATCCCTTCCGGTGCTTTTCTGATCGCTTCCTTCAAGGTGTCGAGAGTGATCCCTCCGGTGTAGATGACAGTCAAATTCCTGAACGGACCCTTCCAGGAAAGAGGAAGGTCAATGTTGGAGAGCTTTCCCGAGAAAGCCGGGAACAGCTTATAGACCCACTGGTACGGATATTTATCCCGGAGTTCCTCCAGAGAACATCCGTAGCCCGTGGCCTTCTGGACCAGCTGTTTTCCTGCATCCGAAAGACCGCCCGGGACACACATCACATCCTTATGCACACATACATCCACAACCTCTGGAATATAATCCGCCGACACAACACCCGCAGCTCCTGCCTGAATGGCTTTCTCCGCTTGCTCTTGGGTCATCACGGTTCCCGCCAGCACCAAAGCACCGGGATACTTCTTAATTATGGATTTGATCCCCCCGACTGCATGTTCCGACCGCAGAGCGATCTCGAGAACAATGCCAGAAGAACGGAGCAGTTCATAAGCTTTCACACACTCATTCTTGCTCTTAGGGGTCAGGAGGACGATCAACTGGCTTTTTTGTATGTTTTTGAAAACCTTCTCAGACTTTTTCATACTTAGCTCTCCTCTGCTTCCTTCTGTTTATTCATCTTCAGATCGTTCATCCTTCAATACGAGATTGCCACGCTTCACTCGCAATGACACGTTTACACAACTCTAGAAAACTATCAAGTGGCTTTATTTTTCGCAAAAACCATCTTGTATTTGATATTAATGCATCCACATCGCTCAGTGGGTCGGAATTATAAAGAAACGCTCTTTTTTTATCTCTTCCGTTTTCAAAGTCGGGAGATGTTCATCCCGCCGCTGACCTCGAGGACCAGCCCGGTAGAGTAACCAAGGTCTCCTCTGGCCAGAGCAGCAACCGCTTTTCCGACATCTTCCGGAAATCCCCACCGCTTCTGCGGCACACGGCCTTCTTTGATGAGCTTGTCGTATTTCTCCCGGACAGGGGCGGTCATCTCCGTCTGGATGATCCCTGGACGCACTTCATAGACATTGATGCCGTATTCGGACAGCCTGTCCGCAAATACCCGAGCCGTCTGGCTTAAAGCGGCTTTGGAGACACAGTATTCTGCCCTTGAAGGAGAAGACACAGAAGCGGATATCGAGGAGATGAAGATGATGCAGGGCTTTGATTCCGGATTCTCCTTGAGCTGTTTGATCATCTGATTGGCAATCTTCTGAGTCAAGAAAAACGGACCCCTGGCATTGATGGACAGGAGCCTGTCATAGCTTTCTGGAGTTGTCTCCAGGATATCCAGTCTTTTTTCCGGGGCCACTCCTGCGTTGTTCACGAGCACATCTATCTTCCCGAATCCCTCCAGTGACTGATTAATGACCTTTTCATGGTCTTCAAGAGAGGAAACATCGCCCTGGATTGGCAGGAAAGACACATTCAGCTCCTCCACTTTCTCTTTGACTTCAAACAGTCCAACTTTTTTATTTTCAGCGTCATGGATGATATCCATCCCGATAATATCAAACCCATTTTTGGCCAGCTCAAGAGAAATTCCCCGGCCAATTCCCTGGCCAGCTCCGGTCACAAGAGC